>CAZYIJ010000022.1:0-19544 GCA_964647425.1 uncultured Anaerolineaceae bacterium | reverse complement strand
CGCGGCTTCAACTTCTCTTTTCTTCATTTTTGTTGCCTGGGCCAGTTGATCAACACTGGTAAGTCCAGGCGCGGCAAACAAAAGCGCCTCAATGCGCTTAACAGCTTGCTCTTCGTTGTTGTTATCGTTTCGTTGTTCAGACATGCTATAATTCTTCCCATTGAGGGGTCGCTTGATTATACTCTAAAGTCTCCTCGTTAACATTTGTTAAAGGCAGAATATTATGCGAATTTTCATCTCAGGCGCAGCTGGTTTCTTGGGTTCTCACTTGACTGACCGTTTTCTCAGCGAAGGACACCAGGTCATAGGATTGGATAATTTTATTACCGGTAATCGGGAGAACGTTGCACACCTGGCAGACAACCCGAATTTCAATTTGATGGAACAGGATGTTTCTAAGTTCATAGCAGTGCCTGAACCCTTGGATTTTGTGCTTCATTTCGCCTCTCCTGCCAGTCCAAGCAAGACCTCGCCATTGGGCTACCCCAATCTGCCAATTCAAACGATGAAAGCCGGCGCTCTCGGAACCCATAATACCCTCGGTTTAGCAAAAAAACACAACGCCAAGTTCCTTCTTGCCTCAACCAGTGAGGTCTATGGCGATCCGTTAGTTCACCCACAGAGAGAGGATTATTGGGGCAATTGTGACCCGGTAGGAGTTCGCTCTGTTTACGACGAGGCTAAACGATTTGCAGAGGCATTGACCATGGCTTACCACAACTTCCATGCTGTGGATACGCGCATTGTGCGCATATTTAACACCTTTGGTCCCAGAATGCGGCTGGATGACGGTCGCAGTGTTCCGAATTTTATTCAACAAGCGCTCCGAAAAGAACCCCTCACAATCTATGGAACTGGCGAGCAGACCCGCAGTTTTTGCTTCGTGGATGACCTGATCGAAGGCATCCGCCGCCTGATGGACTCAGACGAGCACATGCCGGTTAATATTGGCAACCCGCTGGAAGTTTCGATTAATGACTTTGCCCGCTTGATTAACGAGATCTGTGAAAATCCTGCCGGGCTGAACATTAACGCCTCGGACCGCCTGGGTGATGACCCTGAACGCCGACAACCAGACATTACCAGGGCGAAGACAATTCTGGGTTGGCAGCCAGTTGTAAGCATGCGCGAAGGCTTGACCAGGACTGTCGAGTACATGCGCGCCAAATTGGCGTACCAGAAAGACTGAACATGGGTACCCTTAGAGTCATTGCAGGCAAAGCGAAAGGCTTGCGCCTAAAAACTGTTCCTGGAGACACAACCAGACCAATAACTGACATTGTGAAAGAGTCCTTGTTCAACATCCTTGGTGATGAGATTCTGGACAATCTGATCCTGGATTTATTCGGCGGTACCGGTGCAGTCGGGATTGAAGCCCTCAGCCGCGGAGCAAAATTTGTGATTTTCCTTGATAAAGGTCAGCAGGCTGTGCGTACTATCCAACAGAACCTTCTGACAACTAAATTTACTGACCAGGCACAGGTTATCCGAATAGATGCCTTTGCTTACCTTGCGGAAGCACAAAAAGTGGATTTTGACCTGATTTATGTTGCCCCTCCCCAATACAAACAGATGTGGCAAAAGGCAATTAGATTGATTGATGCTAAACCAGAACTACTCAGTAGCAACGGGCAGATCATCGTTCAGATCAATCCAATTGAGTGGGAAGATCTGGAGCTGGATAATTTTGAGATTTTTGATAGCAGGAAATATGGCGATACGCTGCTGGTTTTCTTTGAGAAGTCTAGTTGACTCTTATCCGCATTAAATGTAAAAATTAAACGATTTCAGGCAGTTTTCATCGAGAAAAATGCATTACAAGTTGATCATTTTCATCATATGAATAATGCCCCCAAAACGGCTTTTCATTCGCACGGTGGCGCATCACCAGGGGAAGTAGAGTATATAGGTCTTCCACCAGCTTTAACTTTAACGCCTGGGGTTGTGAAAACCAGCTTAATTCACCTTCAACTGAACTCCGCACTACCCCGCTAAGCTCTTTAGCCTTAAACACGAAAAATATAATTCCTGGATTGATACCTGTATCGACTACAATCTGACCACAATGGATTAATTTGCCTGCCGAGAGACCGGTCTCTTCCAGCAATTCCCGCCTGGCTCCTTCTACGATGCCTTCTCCGGCTTCCAAGTGCCCTCCGGGTCCATTCCAGAGGTTAGCCCAAATCTTCTTGTTGCTTGCACCTTTCAAGAGCAAGACCTGTCCTTTTTCATCTACTGGAAATATTAAAACACGTGGGATCAGAGAGTATCTATCCCGAGTCATTCCTTGCGCCTGTACACCCATGATCATAGAAGAAAGCCCAGTCGATAATCTCGTCTGGGCAAACCTTTCTTAGTGTAAGAAGATCGGAAGACCAAGAACTGATTTGATCTTCGGACGATAATTTTCAATATCATAATAGCGGTCAACGTCGACATGACGCTTTCCACTCACAACGGTTTCGATTGGGACCGTGGTATAGCTTCCATCGGTTATACCTACAAGCTTGCCAAATTCGCCTCTGCAAGTGAGCTGATAGGCGAGTAGACCGAAGTTCATTGAGACCATCCTGTCGAGGGTGTCTGCCGGACCACTGCGAACCAGGTAGGCGAGGCGTTGATACATTGTGTTATTTCCCGAAATTTCTTTTATCTTGTCGGATACCAATTCACCAATGCCACCCAACTTGTAATGACCATAGGCGTCCGGCGTTCCAGCCTGTATCACTCGTCCACCAATTGGTACCGCACCTTCTGAGATGACCGCTAATGCATAATGTGAAGGATTAGCTTTCTTGTCCGCATCCAGCATCCAAATCAGTTTCTCCAGGTCGAAGGGCACTTCGCAGATAATTGTGCGCTCAACATGTGACAGGTAACCAGTGATCAATGCGGTCTCGCCGGAATTTCGACCAAAAAGCTCAATGATACCAATGCGCTCATGCGAACCTACACTGGAGCGGAAATAAGTAATGTGGTTGACAGCACGGGTGATGGATGTCGAGAAGCCGATGCAATAATCCGTTCCTAAAACGTCATTATCCATGGTTTTAGGGATCGCAACAATCGGGATTCCTTTCTGATGCAATTTGACCGAAAAACTAAGTGTGTCATCACCACCGATGGTGATCAAGGAATCAAGTTTGAGATGTTCTATAATTTTAAGAATGTAATCTGTGTAATCTTTGGTACCCGTCTCCGGGTCAATTACCGTTCCATAATTGCTCTGGCGCAGGAACTCTGGGGTATCCTCAGGGCAAACTTTGGCAGGATTTGTCCGGGAAGTGTGCAAAAAAGTACCACCAGTGCGATCTACCCTGCGAACAACATTTGGGGTTAGCTCGCGAATGTACAGTTCATGGGTAGCAGGATCGTCCATATCGTATCCCAACAAACCCAACCAACCCCGGCGAATACCTACAATCTCAAAATCACAGTCCTGGCTATTCATAACCACAGACTTTATCGCAATGCTCAATCCGGGAACGTCCCCGCCCCCAGTTAAAATACCAATTCGTTTCTTAGTCATACTACTCCTCAATAATTGTTGTTTTTCGACTCAACAAGAGCCTTAGGGCTTGCAATTGCCCACCACCGAAAATACTGTAAACCAAGAAAAATCAGGCTTGGTACCAGTAGGAAAATTACAGCGTGCTCTTTTGGAAACCCGTCAAGTGGATCAGACACCAATCGCCAGGACATTACAATTAGTCCTATAAAACTGATCCAAAGCATGATTTTACCAGATAAGGGCCATTTTTCGGAAAAATATTTAAAAAATAAGAATAAAGCCGGTAAGATAAACAAAAAAAGCGAACCATCAGAATACAGGTTAAAGAAGTAACTAATAATCAAAGTCAGCATCAGCTTCCACTGCACGTCACGGTCATTTTTGCCGCCTAACCCATACCATTCCACCAGTAACATTATGAATGAAAATAGATGTAGACCGATGGCAACTTGTGCATAGGCACCCGGGAACGCTCGGGCAATGCCCATCCAGGGGGTATCAAGCCAATCCAATCCTGGGTCAAGCCGAATAAGACTGGCAAACCATTCCTGGATCCAGTTTGGGAAGAGGATCAACGTGGTAACCATCAAGAATGCAAATCCGATTAAGAGCATCTGGGCTAAGGAATTATCGCGTTTTGATCCTAAATAAATCAACAAAAAAACGACCGCAAAAATTGCTACAGGATTGAACCAGATTGCAATAAGCAACAGCAAACCAGCTTGGCTGCCCTGCCCGCCTAAAGCGAGTTGAATTGCCAATAATGTGAGCATGATAAAGAATGGCAACATGCTTGCGCTCAGGCTGGCACGAACCAGAGGATAGAATAATACTCCCAGCAAACAACTGAAGAAAATTTCAATTCCATTCATCTTTATTCCCGAGAGTTTTATTGCCAAAAGGAAAGAGGCAACAATGCTCAATTGGGTCAACATCATCCAGATGGCTTTTGCAATTGGATAAGGGACAAAACTGATCGGGATAAACAGGTATACAACCCACGCTGGATCAAGGAAGTAACCCTGTTCTCTTTCATTTGGCAGACTATTGTTGGTTTCGAGCAATTTGATCGCTTCTTGTTGAGTTTGATCACTGTAGGGTGACCAACCTTCTTTCATCCAATAACGGGCTGCATTCCAGCGGATAGCAAATTGGTCCTCAAGTACTACCTTCTGGTCCAACTCAACGTTAAGCAGAGTCAAACCCACAATTACGAGGATGACCAGAATAGGGACCAAAATGTTAGCATTTTTCTTAAAAAACAAAATTAATCCGTTTCTCTTTCAGTTTCTTTTCGGCTTAATTATAGACAAAAACTCGAGTGCCGAAAATTGAGCCTCTACTGCATGGCATCGTCTATGTATTTCACGATATAAGCCTATTAATTCTTCCAATTATGTCTATACGCAAGCTTAGAAATTTATTAAAATCCCTCTGGCACTTGAATTTCAAGACAAAATATTGTACTCTATTGAAATGCAGTACACAAAAAACGAAGAGGCTTAACACTAAATGGCGAGAATAACAAACAGCACAGTTCCAAACGAAGACAGCCAATCACTAGCAATCAACAGACTCCTGGAATTCGGGAAAAAGAAAACTTACGTCACAGACGACGATATCTTGCGTTTTTTCCCCGAAGCAGAAGAATATCCGGAGCAGCTGGAAGATGCCTACACGGCGCTCGATAACGCCGGCATTTCTGTATCTGATGAAGCACCTTCCACTGAAGAACCAGATGAAGAAGAACTTTCGAACACATTAACTGAAGAGGAAGATGAACCCCTGCCAACTGACGATCTGGCAAACATTGATACTGATGACACAATCGGTCTCTACTTGAAAGAAGTTAGCCGGGTACCTCTCTTAAACAATATTGAAGAGGAAGTTGTCTTGGCAAAGCGCATTGAAGCCGGTCGCGAAGCACGCGCAGAGCTTGCCAAGAGCAACATCAGTGCCGCCCGCAGACAAGAATTATACGAGATGATCAAGGACGGAGCTGCCGCGCGCGACCATCTTATCACCGCAAATTCACGTCTCGTTATCAGTGTTGCAAAAAAATACATGGGTCGCGGAGTGCCTTTTTTGGATCTGATCCAGGAGGGCAACATTGGGCTCATTCGTGCTACGAAAAAATTCGAATACCAGCGCGGTCACAAATTCAGTACCTACGCAACCTGGTGGATCCGTCAGGCTGTTACCCGTGCCATTGCAGACCAGGGTCGTACTATTCGCGTTCCTGTACACATGGGTGACCAAATTAACAAACTCCTGCGTGTCCAGCATCAACTTACTCAAAAATTAGGACGTGACCCATCCGTTGAAGAGTTGGCAGAAGCCCTGGAAGTCCCACCAAAAAAAGTGGAGAACATGATCCAGGTTGCCCGCCGCCCGCTTTCACTGGAAACACCTACCGACGATGAGGAAGATTCAGTATTGGGTGATTTTATTGAAGACGACGAAGCACCCCCTCCTGATGATACGGCAACCTACAACTTGCTGAAGCAACACTTGGTCGAAGTACTGGATGGACTGCCACCCCGCGAAGTACGTATCCTACAGTTACGCTATGGTCTGTTGGACGGTCAGGCTTACACGTTGGAAGAAGTTGGTCGCAAGATGGGCGTCACCCGGGAACGTGTTCGTCAGATCGAAGCTCAGGCACTCACACGCTTACGCCACCCATCAGTGCGCCGTAAGTTGCGTGATTATCTGGGAGACTGATGATGAGCACAGACTCAAATAAAGTCGATCAGACCCAACCTATTAAAGTTTCTGGAGATAAAACTATCTCGGAAGACACTTCCGAGATCAATGTCGTTCCTGAAAAAATATCACTTTCCAAGGAAATTCCTGATTGGTTGATCGAATTCGCCTCAGAACCGACACAAGATGTGGAAGATCAAATACAACATGGTCTTGAGGCAATCGAAGAACCTTCTGAAGATTCTTTAGAAGCAGCTTCTCCAATCGTACTAGAGACTGCAGAATGGCATGCTGTGCAAGCGGAGCTTGAAAACCCTGTCACAGATTTCGATCAAGAAGCGATCTCATCGCCTATTGAACAAAGCGTCCAGGACCTCTTAGGTCAGGGTAATTTTGATGCAGCAGCTGATCTTATTTTAAAGACAGCTACAAATAAAAAACTTGCCGAAAAAGCTCAGCGGACACTACGCTCTCACCTGCTTTTACAGGAGGAGCGTTTACCACTTTGGAACGTTTACGATCAATTATCAGAGATGTTCAATCAAGCAACTGAAGAAAACTAAATCAACGGAGGATGAATGGAAAGATCGTTAGTGCTGGTCAAGCCAGATGGCGTGCAAAGAGGTCTGATTGGAAAAATTATTACGCGATTCGAGGATCGCGGTCTTCGCCTGGTTGCCTGTAAGTTTTTACAGGTTACTCCGGAACTTGCAAAAAAGCATTATGCCGTGCATGAGGGCAAATCTTTCTATGAAAACCTGATCCGATTCATTACATCTGCACCGGTCATAGCAATGGTTTGGGCTGGTCCGGATGCGATCAGTGCTGTTCGCCAGACAGTTGGCAAAACACGTGGAACAGAGGCAGATCCCGGCACAATTCGCCACGACTTTGCTCTGCAAGCACGCTACAATCTCACTCACGCTTCTGATTCGGTTGAAAACGCAGAGGCAGAAATTGCCCTTTGGTTCAAACCTGAAGAATTGGTGGAGTGGAAACGCTGCACAGAAGACTGGATGTACGAATGATACAAGAAACCAAACCTGAATTTGTAAAAGTTTACAAAGCTCATGGCAAACTTGACGCTGAAACGATCAAAGGTTTTTTGGAAGCTCAAGGCATCCCTGCCTTTTTGGATAGCAACCCGCTTGGACAGATCTACGGATTGACTATTGGAGATCTGGGTGAGGTTGGCATATTGGTATCCTTGGAGAACGAAACCAAAGCTCGCGATCTTCTGCAATCCATGGAGAATGGCGAGTTTGAAGATGAAGTTTTGATGGGTTCTCCACTGACCCAAGAAGAAGATAAAGATGAATACGACGAAGACGACCAACGGAAAAGGGTCTTGTTCCTCTGTACCGGCAACTCATGCAGAAGTCAGATGGCAGAAGCGGTAGTCAACCATCACCTATCCAAAGAATGGGTTGCGTTCAGCGCTGGCAGTGCACCAAGTGGATACGTTCATCCTATGGCTGAACAGGTAATTCGTGAGCATGGAATTGCCCACGAAGGCTTTTCCAAATCAGTGGATGAATTCCAAGGTGAGGAATTTGATATGGTGATCACCTTGTGTGACAGTGCCAGGGAAGCGTGTCCTTTGTGGCTGAAAAAGGGAGCGATGGTCCATCTGGGTTTTTCAGATCCAGCTCTTTATGAAGGAACGGATGAGCAAAAATTGCAGGTCTTCAAAGACACCTTCGATGCAATTCAGGCTACTGTCATCTCTTACCTGGAGGATTTTGGGTAGGGTCTTAATCTAGCAGAAAATTTCCATTGCTAATTTGTGTTTGTTATCTGAGACTGGTATCAGTTTTCAAATAACAAACACATTTTAAATTTAGACATTGCTACAGGGAGATCTTACTGGCAAAACGTATGACATCCTCATACAAAGTGCTGAAGCTTAATCCATCATTTGACAACTAAGATTCTTTCCGTTATAAGTCAATCATGAAAACGACTCTTACTACAAGAATTGTTATCCTTGGTCTCATTCTCTGCTTGTTTCTTAGCAGCTGTGATGAGATTGCCACACCTCCCCAGCCGGCACCGACCATGACTACAAGCCCGACTACAGAGGTTCCTGTCTTACCTGTGCCAACCTACCAGATTGAAGATACCCCGCCATCAGAAGCAACACTGGCCGAAGCTGATAGGGTTTTAGCGTTCGGCGATTATGACATGGCCTTACAACTTTACAGTGCCAATACATCTGGTTCATCTGATGACATAAAAGCCGCTGCTCTTTACGGTCAAGGGTTGACCTATTTCAAAAAAAATGACCTCTTTCAGGCTAAACGAGCCTTGATTGACCTTCAGTCTCAATTCCCTGAAAGTTTGCCCGCAAAGAGAGCGAATTTCATCCTTGCCCAGATTAGTTTGGGGCAAGAACTTGAGGATGACGCTCTTTCCTATTACCAGGCTTACGCTCTGGCTCAACCAGGGATCATCGATGGGGAAGTTTATGCTCGAGTTGGTGATCTGCTGGCAGACTTTGGCGATATTGAAAACGCACTTGAAGCCTATCGCACCGCCTTCCTGGCACCTCAGCTCACCAGCAACACGAGCATCGCCATTAATGTGGCTTCCAGTTATTCCAGCCTTGGGCAGGACGACCTCGCTTTAGGTATTTACAAGGAAATCTTGCTCAATACTCAAAGTGATTACACCAAATCCCAGATGAATTTACTGATTGCCCGCATCCTGATCGACCAGGGTAGTGAAGCAGAGGCATACACGTATTTGCAAGATTCAGTAAACAATTATCCTTTTACTTACGATGCCTACATAGCCTTGGTCACTCTCCTTGATGCTGAACAGGAAGTAAATGACCTCAAACGCGGGATCATTAATTACAATGTCGAGCAGTATATTCTCGCCATTGAAGCTTTCGATCGCTATCTGGCTGGGCAAGGATACGATAAAGACGAAGCGCTCTACTATAAAGCACTAAGCAAGCGCGCAGAAGGACTTGTAAGAGCAGGTTTTTCAACAACCGAACGCCTGACAGCAAACGCGGCTGGTGGAACCTCTGAAGATAAGGAAGCCATTCAGATCTGGAACGAGTTAATTAACACTTATCCACAAAGCCGCTATCGCTTTGACGCGATCGAAGATATTATCTACACCCAGAACACTTACATGGGACAATTGAAATTGGCTCTTGAAACGATCCAGGCTTTTGTGTCTGCACCCAATTCTCAACCAGATGCCCCCCAACTTCTTCATATAGCGGCCAATTACTACTTTTTGGACGGTCAGATAAAAGAAGCTGCAGACTCCTGGACTCGAATTGCACTCGAATTTCCAACTTCCACGGATGCTTTCAACGGACTATTCTTTGGAGGTTCACTTTACTACGAATTGGGTGAGTACGATAAAGCTGCAGAAAATTTTAACCGGGCGCTTCTGATCGCTACTCCAGAAACATTGGAAGTTTCCGGATCGTACTTCTGGCTTGGCAAGGTGAGCCAGACCAATGGCGACCTAACTGCAGCACAGGAGCATTGGCGTTCTGCGGCTGACTTTGACCCCTACGGCTATTATGGCATCCGTTCATCTGAATTACTAAACAACCTTTCAATCTTTCCGGAAGTCAATACTGGTATCTTGCAGCCCGATCTGGAAAGCGAACGACTGGACGCTGCCGATTGGCTTAAGACTGCCTTTAGTCTGCCCGATGAGATCAATTTGGATTACAGCACCGAGCTTTTTAACGACCTCCGCTTTACTCGTGGAGTCGAATTTCACCGTCTGGGGCTTTACAACCTGGCTTCTCAGGAATTCGAGTCGTTGCGAAACACCTATAAAGATGACGCACTCAACAGCTTTCGCCTGATTAAAGTATTCCTTGACCTGGGCTATTATCAAAGTGCGATTGAGTCCAGCCGCTCTATTTCCAGGTTGGCTGGCTATGGCGATGTGCCTTTATCTGTGAATTTTCCACCTTATTTCGCCCACGTACAATATGGTACTTATTACCTGCCGTGGGTTGAACAGGTTGCAGAAAAGTACAATCTTCCTGAAATCCTGATTTTTAGCTTGATTTACCAGGAAAGTCGTTTTGGAACGTATGCCTCTTCCAGCGCTGGAGCCAGCGGATTAATGCAATTGATGCCGGCAACTGCAGCTCAGATAGCAGGCGAAACTGGATATCCTCCAAACTATACGCAGGCTGATTTAGGCGTGCCTTTTTATAATCTTGAGCTGGGCACAAACTACCTCGCCAGGCAGTTATATGTGTTCAATGGTGATTTGTACCTTGCTCTGGCTGCTTATAATGGTGGTCCTGGGAACACCTTGCAGTGGCAGAATTTGGTCGGGGATGACCCTGATGTGTTTTTAAATAGTATCCGTTATCTGGAAACCCGCACCTATCTGCGCAGGATCGTCGAGATTTATAATATTTATTCGCTGATATACGGCAATTAACGATTTTTTTCGTCCTGATTGTCTAATCCCAGGTCGGATTGAACTACACAATTGGGCATCATTTACTGAGCTCATTGCGTTTACCAAAAAGTGTCATCCTGAGCTTTTTTGCGAAGGATCTTTCATTTGATTTCTATCAGTCATTTCCCCCTCGCAAAGACGATAATCATTTTGGAGAACAAAAAAACGGCTTCGTTTCCGAAGCCGTTTTCAATCAAGTTAGTTAACTCTAACCGTGTTTTAGCGCAGACTGGGCAGCTGCCAGGCGGGCTAATGGCACACGGAAGGGGGAACAGCTGACGTAGTTGTTGCCAATCAGATGGCAAAACTCGATCGAACTGGGGTCACCACCATGTTCACCGCATATACCTACTTCAAGGTTGGGTCGAACGGCGCGGCCATCGGTAACAGCACGCTGCATCAAGCGACCAACACCATCACGGTCTAATTGCTGGAAGGGGTTCTTTTCCAGGATACCCTGGTCAACATACACACCCAGGAAGGTTCTTTCCGCGTCATCACGGCTGTAACCATAAGTCATCTGGGTAAGATCGTTGGTACCGAATGAGAAGAACTCGGCATATTCTGCAATCTCACCGGCAGTCACAGCAGCACGGGGAATCTCGATCATGGTGCCAAATTTGTAATCAACTTCGACACCCTTCTCAGCCATAACTTCTTTGGCAATCCTAACCAGAGTAGGCTGAACATTCTTGAGCTCGTTCACATGTCCGGTCAAAGGGATCATGATTTCGGGATGCGGATCAATGCCATTCAATTTGGCATCGCAAGCAGCTTCAAAGATCGCTTTAACCTGCATCTTCATGATGTCGGGATAGACGATGCCAAGGCGAATACCGCGCAAGCCCATCATTGGGTTGCTTTCGTGCATACCCTGAACAACATCAAGTAATTGTTCTTTTTCTGCCAAACCTTCGGTAATCTCTTTGGCTTTCAAAGTGGCTACTTCGGTCAACAAGTCTTCCAGGGAAGGAAGGAACTCGTGCAAAGGAGGATCGATCAAACGAATGATCACTGGTAAGCCGGTCATAGCTTCGAAAAGACCGTAGAAATCGCCGCGCTGGAGAGGCAGAATTTTTTCCAATGCTCCAAAATAAGCTTTGTATTCAGCAGAACCTTCCATTTTTGCTTTCTCAGCGTCAATTTCTGCTTTCAATGCAGCTTTGTCTTCATCACTAAGGGTGCGACCTTCCAAACGACCTGCTTTGTAGGCGACTTCCAGTCGTTCTACATTATTGAGCATACGTTGGGTGGCTTCAGCATTCATGATCATCTTCTGAACGTCTGGCAGTCGTTCTACATCAAAGAACATGTGCTCAGTACGGCAGAGACCGATGCCCTTAGCCCCGTATTCACGGGCACGTTTGGCATCTCGCGGATAATCTGCGTTTGCCCAAACCTGTAAGCGGGAGACTTCGTCTGCCCAACCCAACAGAGTCATAAGTTCTTTCTGTTCAGAAAGGTCAGGGGTAGTCATCCCAAGTTTGCCAACATAAACTTCACCAGTCGTGCCATCCAGGGAGATCCATTCGCCTTCTTTGACTGTGACACCATTTCGTGTCATCTGGCGCTTACTCATATCGATATTGATTTCTGATGCACCAACAATACAAGGCACACCGAACTGACGGGCAACTACTGCGGCATGCGAAGTAGCACCACCTTCACTGGTCAAAATGCCCTTGGCGGCTAACATACCGTGCACATCATCTGGTTTGGTAAATGGGCGGACCATGATAACGTCTTGTTTTTCGACGTTATGCATTTTTTCGACAGTATCAGCATCAAAATAGATTTGTCCAACAGCAGCACCGGGGGATGCGTTTACGCCCTCGGCGTAGAAACGACCTTCGTTCTTTGCTGCATCAACGTCTGCCGGAGCGAAGTGAGGATGGAGCATTTGATCGATTTGTTCGGGAGTTACGCGGGTAAGCGCGGTTTTCTTGTCGATCAGACCTTCCACAACCATGTCATGAGCAACTTTCACTGCAGCTTTAGCTGAGCGCTTGCCGTTACGGGTTTGCAGCATCCAGAGTTTGCCATGTTCGATGGTAAATTCGACATCCTGCATGTCTTTATAGTGATTTTCCAGCCGTTCAGTGATATCAAAGAACTGCTCATATACCTCTGGCATTTCAGTAGCGAGAGTCGAAATCTTGGAGGTGTTGCGAATTCCAGCCACAACATCTTCACCCTGGGCATTCATCAGGTAATCACCAAACATAATATTTTCGCCAGTTTGAGGATCACGGGTGAAAGCCACACCAGTACCAGAGTCACCGCCCATGTTGCCAAACACCATTGTCTGGATGTTGACAGCGGTTCCCAGGTCATCAGGGATGTTCTCACGGCGGCGATAGTCAATAGCACGTTTTGCATTCCAGGAGCCAAAGACCGCTTTTACAGCCAATTCGAGTTGTTTGTAAGGATCCTGGGGAAATTCGAAACCCTTTTGTGCCAAAACAACTTTTTTGTATTCCTCAGTAATAACAGCCCAATCAGCTGCATTCATTTCAGTGTCGCTCTTGTAGCCTTTTTCCTGCTTGTATGCTTTCAGCGGTTCTTCAAAATGTTCATCGTCAATGCCCATCACAACGGTTCCAAGCATGTGAATGAGACGGCGGTAAGAATCATTGACAAAGCGTTCATCGCCACTTTTTTGAACTAAACCTTTTGATACTTCATCATTCAAACCGATGTTCAAGACGGTGTCCATCATGCCAGGCATGGAGAACTTGGCTCCAGAACGGCAGGATACCAACAGGGGATTCTCAGAGTCGCCAAATTTTTTGTCGGCTCTTTTCTCAACATCTTTGAGGGCTACCAATACTTGATCCCACATACCTTCTGGAAACTGTTGGGAAACCTGGAAAGCGTTACAGGCTTCGGTAGTAATGGTCAAACCGGGAGGGACCGGTACACCAGCACGAGTCATATCAGCGAGGTTGGCACCTTTGCCGCCTAAAAGACCGCGAACGCCGTCCCAATCACCAGCATATGCTTCGGCTTGGTCGACTTCATTAAATAGATAAACCCATTTTTTATCAGACATAAATCCTCCTAAGATTCTATTGTCATTCGTTGGAATGTTAATTTCACAATTAATAATTTTACCATGTAAAGAATACTTTTAGCTTTTTTTCTCTCTATAAACCTGGTACAAAAATTCATTTAGGATAGAAAATAATTCCTTTTATTGCAGTTATTTTCAATTAATTGAGTACAAATAAATTTTTGATGTCCCGCCTTTCAATCCTCCTCATTTATTGATTGTTACGCGTTTTTAAATCCGCTCCGCTTTTTTACATTCCCGATCTACAACTCAGAATTGCCAAATTTATCGAAATAGACATTTTTCCCCGAGAACTGAGTTCGAGCGGGTTTCTCTTCTGCAGGATATCCGACAAAAATTACATTCAAAGGAATCACCTCAGTCGGAATATCCAGAATCTTTCGAACCGCTTTCTCGAGCGTATTGATCGGATGCACTCCACACCAAACGGATCCAAGACCCAGTCCAGTGGCTGCCAGCAAGATGTTCTGTGTTGCCGCACTGCAATCCTGCACCCAAAAACGCTCAAGAGCTGCCTTTCTCAAAGAACGCAGGTCGCCACAAACCACAATTGCACAGGGGGCGTTCATCTTGCCAAAAGGTAGTGCTCTTCGAAGCTCAGTCAATTGTTCCTGTGCCTGCACCACAACAAATCTCCAAGGCCGTTGATTCAATGCACTGGGGGCTGCCATGGCTGCTTCCAGGAGCAATGTAATTTGTTCAGGCGTAAGTTCTTGTTCAGTGAACTTTCTGATACTTCGGCGTTTTAGGATCCAGTCAATTTCAGTCATGGTGACTCTCTTGGTCCTGTAAGTCTGGCAATTGGCTGTTGTCGTTTACTTCTTGCTCGGTCTCATGCTGAATTATTTCATCAACTGTTGCATCTCCTTCAATTACAATATCAACAGCTTGGTCATCTTCTTCCTGCTTTTTTCCAACAGGTATATTAAGCAGTATCCTAAGCACTACCACGACCGCCAGCAAAACCACGATGTATCGGAAAATTGGTTCTGTCATATTTTATTACTCCTTCAACTGGTTTATTAATGAGGTTGTCTTAACCTCAAAGCATGCTTACAATCAAAGCTCCCAATGCAAGCGGTTCTTCCAGCATGGGAAGATGCCCTACTCCGGGCAAAACCACCGCTCTTCCTATTCTGGACGCCTCGGCCATTTCAAGTGTAACCACCGGCTTTCTCAGCTGATCCTCACTACCCGCGATTGCCAACAGGGGAATGTCCAGATGTTTTATTAGCTCCAGCTGATTTTTACGTGAAGAAATAGCTTTTTCTGCATTCGCAAAGCCAGTTACAGTTGTTTTTTCCATGATAGGGATTATTTGATTTACTTTTTCAACCGAATTTGTCAACTTTTGAGCCATCGGTTCTGCCACAGCAGCCATGCCATGCTGCATCGCCTTATCAATTTCGGCAAGTCGTAATTCAATTTTTTCCGGCGAGTCCGAAAGCGCGTTGCTGGTGACCATGATCAAAGCCTCCAGCTTTTCCTCATATTTTTCCGCAAATGCCAGGGCAATATAACCGCCCAATGAATGCCCGACCAGGGTAATTTTTCCCAATCGCAGATGGTTGATCAATGCAAACAGGTCATCAGCGAATTGTTCCAGACTCCCATTTGCCTCGCCAGTGTTGGTCTTGCCGTGCCCGCGCAAATCCGGCACAATAAACTGTGCCTGATCAGAAAATAGATCCACAACCTCATGCCAGGTGCTGCCATCAAGTGTCAGCCCGTGGAGTAAAATAACTGGTTTTCCTTGACCATGCATTTCATAATACAAGTCGATATCACGCAGTTTTGCAAACATTTTATTTTCTTTCTCCTATTAAGCGCGTTACAAGTGCCAGCGCTTCGTCACGTGTTTTGACCTCACCAGTTACTTGTGCTTCTCGGATGGATTCCAGGTAAAAACCCAGCTCCGGTCCGGAATTAAGGTGCAATATTTTTTGCAGGTCATCGCCATCAACAAGCCGGGGAGGATCAACGATCTTAGTTTGCTCGCGGAACCAGGTGAAGATCATTGCGTCTGCAATTGAGATCTTTTCTGGCAAAAGTGAGGAAGACGCACAGTAATTTACAAGATGCAACAGAGCGCTTTCTACACCATATGAACCTACCCGTCTGAAATAGCGGTAGATTTGGAGTGCGCTAACCCTTGCTTCCCGATCCAGAGAGAAAATTTCCCAATAACCAGCGCATACCAGTTCGAAAAATTGTTTCTCTTTCTGCCCCAGCATAAATGCGTTTGTAATGCTTTCTGCAAAAGCCAGGCAATTTGAGTCAACTTCCTTTTGATTATCAGCTAAATGTACAGAATAATGCGGGAAAAACATTGCAAATAAGATCAGCAGCTGCTTCCTGGTCCGCCCACCCTGCAATGTTTCTACGAGATTCTTATTCAATTTTTTGAGAATGTCTGGTAAGGATATGGATACCGGACACAGATCGAAATCTGAAGAATCCGGATCCTCCTTTTCGATATAAAGAATCAACTTTTCCAAAGTCTGAAGGAAGTTTTGCTCAAAATCATCATCGATGTTAGTAAGGTTTTCACCTGGAGAATCTGCCAGTAATTTTTTCAACGACTCTTGTTCAGAAGTTCTGTGAAGAAGTTGGTCGAGGATTCCATAATCTTTCAGCAGCTCGTATGTCAACGAAAGATTTGAAAGTGCCAGGCATTTAAGCAGTTCGTCCCTTATCCGTTCTCCAGAAATCCTGTTCAAACCCTTTGTGGCTACGCGCAGGTTCTCGGTAATTTCATCGGTATGGCTTAGTTCCAGGGTCCTCACCATCCGAACTGCCCTCAATACTCGCAAAGGGTCACTGATTAAAGATCGTGGATTTCCCAGGCACAACTGGCCATCCCTTAGATCATTTTGACCTCCCAGTGGGTCAATCACTTCCTCCAAATTATCGAGATCAATCGCCATCGCATTGATTGTGAAATCTCGTTGTCTTAAATCCTGCTCAAGGGTTTCACCAATAAAAGCGGTAAAGTCGAGCACCAGTTCATCTGCGTCACCCTGCTTTAAAATAACCCTGGCGGACTGATGCTCGTCATCCAAACTGTACCAAACGCCATTAAAACGACGTTTGACGATTTTTGCAAGCTCAACAGATCCATCCGACACAACAAAATCGAGGTCTTTCACCGGTTTACCCAGCACAAGGTCGCGGACAGCACCCCCCACCAGGTAGATTTTCTGGTCAGGAGAAGTGTTTCTTACCTCCCGAAGGAATTCAGCCAGTTTTTTATCCACGCGGAGGCTCATATTTTTCCAAATCGACTGTTCCCACAAATGGTAAATTGCGATAGTACTCGTCCATGTCCAGTCCATAGCCAAACACAAATTCGTTTTTAATCTTAAAACCGCAATAGCGAATGGGGACATCAACTTCCCGACGTTCATATTTGTCCAGTAAGGTGCAAATGTAGATCGAGTTGGGACTGCGGGTCTGGAGAATATCAATCACAGATGAAAGCGTATTACCGCTATCGATGATGTCTTCCACAATCAGAATATTCTTACCCGTCACACTGGTGTTTAGGTCAAGTGTGATTCGCACCTCTCCATCCGATTGACGCGCGCCACTTCCATAAGACGAAACAGCCATAAATTCGATTGCCAGCGGTACATCGATCTGACGAATTAAATCGGTTGTGAACATCACCCCGCCCCTCAGGATGCAGACGACCAGGATCTCCTGTCCCTCGTAATCGCGGCTGATTTCAGCACCAAGTTCTATAACTCGCTGTTGAATTTGTTCTTCGGTGACGAGCACTTTATCAATATATTCGTGATAATCCTGTACCATCATTTACCTCAATCTCTCGGTACTTCGTGGTGGTGCCGGCAGCGGGCTTCGTACATTTCTGATGCCCCGACAATCACGACCGGGTTGTTGTAGTGTGCGGGTTTTCCGTTGACTAGTCGCTGCGTGCGGGTGGCAGCTTCACCGCAAACCATGCAAATTGCAGAAAGCTTATCCACCTTGTCAGCTTTGGCGATCATTACCGGCATACAGCCAAACGGCTCTCCACGGAAATCCGTGTCCAACCCGGTCACAATAACTCTTAACCCACGGTCAGCCAGTTGGTTAGCGACATTGACGATGTCATCATCAAAGAATTGGGCTTCATCGATACCAACGACAGTTACATCTGATTCCAGATTGTCAATGATCTCTTGAGAAGTGCTTAAGGGAAAAGCCTGGTAATCAGCACCTGAGTGAGACATTACTTTGCTGTAGGCGTAACGGTCATCAATGACCGGTTTGAATACCTGCACCTTCTGTTTTGCAATTGTTGCCCTGCGCAAACGGCGGATCAATTCCTCCGTTTTGCCACAAAACATAGGTCCAGTAATTACTTCGAGCGATCCAAGTGTTTGAGTCATAAAGCCTCCAATAATTTCAGATGCTAAAAGTATAAGTCAAGTTTAAGACGAGAACAGGAAAAAGTAGAGTTCTTTTGATGGAAATCGGATTTTGCTCTTGTCTCGCGTGTCTTCAAAACAGGTTGAAGTCTGCAATTTCTTTTTCTGAGCTCAGCGAAGAATCTTTCTTTTAATCATTATTCGAAAAAATCTTTACCTTGTTCAGGACTATAAAAAAAGGCAGGCTTATCGCCTGCCAATTTATATTCACTAAGAATTGAAACTAAACTTCGATCTCTTCTGCTGCAGCGGGCAACTGATAGCCCATCTGACGTAATTGTTTCTTTAGATCGATTAGAGATTTCCGTCCAAATCCTTCAACTTCGAGTAGTACTTTTTCGCCGCCTTCAAGTTTGGCTAAAACGTCACCAGCTGTGTTGATGCCGGCTTTTGCCAGAGCAGAAACAGCTTTGGTGGTAAGTTTGAACTCAGAAATTGGGCGTTCAGGTGAAGTCTTGGACTCGGAAGCAGCTCTCTTCTCAGCAACAATGTCCTGGCGGACTTGCAGACGCTTGTAGAAGCGATCGACCTGACCTTCACGGTCTAAGATGCGAGCCTGCTGGCCAGTATAGAAGGGATGACAATTCGAGCAAACTTCGGTTCGAATCTCAGGAACGGTTGAACCAGTGGTCCATTCATTCCCACAAGAAGCACAAGAGACTTTTGCCTCTGGATAATATTTAGGTTGAATTTTTTCTTTCATCTTAACTACTCACCTTTCGCTGGTCCATCAGGCGTTTCAAAAACATGTACACGTTTTCGCCCACCAGCCATGGTCTCATATTTCACATAGCCTTCCATGGTTGCAAACAAGGTGTAATCTCGACCTTGACCCACGTTCCATCCGGGGTGGACCTTGGTGCCATGTTGGCGTACCAGGATGTTGCCACTGAGTACTTTTTCGCCGCCATATTTTTTGATTCCCAGGCGTTGTCCCTGGCTATCTCGTCCGTTGCGGGATGACCCGCCACCTTTTTTGTGTGCCATTTCACTACTCCATCACAATTGAATCAACCAGTAATCTGGTGTATTTCTGACGATGACCTGTGTGCTTGCGATAGTTGATCCGGGGTTTATATTTAAACACCAGAATCTTCTTGCCTTTGATCTGGTCATCGACCGTGGTCTCTACACTGGCACCCTTAATGTAAGGAGTGCCGACTGTTACAGAATCGCCATCAACAATAAGAACAACTTTGTCGAGGACGATCTTTTCGCCGATTTCTGCAGCCAGAAGGTCGACTGTTAGTCGTTTTCCTTCTTCAGCGCGGTATTGTTTACCGCCTGCTTCAATAATTGCGTACATATTTCTCTCTCCAATCTTCACTTAACCAGCTTACGAGCGTTTCACCGCCCGGTACCGGGA
>CAZYIJ010000021.1:0-19804 GCA_964647425.1 uncultured Anaerolineaceae bacterium | reverse complement strand
AATCTGTCAACCATGTGTCCGAACACCTGTCAGCGATCTATCCGGTCTATACAATTGGAGAGGGTCCGTGAACGAAGTGAACGGGGGTGAGAGACACTTTTTTTAACAAATCCGCAAACGATTTTCAAGGTAAACTGATTTCTTCCTCATGATATTAGGTAAATAATTGGCTAACACAATACATACCTCATCTACCACTTCGTGGTCCACTCCCACTCGCAATGCTTGCGGGATCTACGACCTTCTCCAAGGAGAAGGTTTAAAAAATACTCCAACGTGAAGGTTGGAAGGAACAATAAAGGCGGGTTTGGAACCCGCCCGTACGCTTATCAGTGAGAAAGGCCCTCTCATTGGAGCGGGTCAGAGAACGAAGTGAACGGGGGTGAGGGTAACGCATTTCTGCCGAATCGAAAATCCGTATTCAAGAAAAGCCAGTTTTTCCCACAATATGACAGGAATATACCTGGTTAGCACGTTTCATACCTCATCCACACCTTTTCGCTCCGCTACAAGGACTTTGACGTTCGTGGTCCACTCCCACTCGCAATGCTTGCGGGATCTACGACCTTCTCCAGGGAGAAGGTTGGAAGGAACAATAATGGCGAATAATTCCTCACCAAGATAAAAGAATTCCCGGTTAACACAATCCATACCTCATCCACTCCTTTTCGCTCCGCTACAAGGACTTCGACTTTCATGGTCCACTCCCACTCGCAATGCTTGCGGGATCTACGACCTTCTCCAAGGAGAAGGTCGGAAGGAACAATAAAGGCGGGTTTGGAACCCGCCCGTACGCTTGGGAGTAAGAAAGACCATCTTTGAAGAGGGTTGTAAGGAAAAAAACCGGGTTGAAAGGCCGCCATGCTTGTTTTCATGCGGCGTTCATCCCGGTCTACGAAAAGAAACTACTATCCGCTCTTATGAGGCATAAAGCCCATGATGCGGGCGGCAAAAGAAGCGGTATTCAAGGATTGCAGCCAAACCTTGCCCGGACCTTCCAGGACACTAAGGAACAAACCTTCACCACCGAAGAAAATATTGGTGAAGCCTCTGACGGTTTCCACGTCGTATTTGACATCAGCTTCAAAGAAAGCGATATTGCCGGTGTCGACTTTAATGCGTTGCCCGGGTTGCAGGTCGATTTCCACAATTGAACCATCCAGCTCAAGGAAAACGATGCCTTCACCGCTGAGGCGCTGCATCAGAAAGCCTTCTCCACCGAATAAACCAGTCTTAAGTTTATTGACGAATGTCGAAAGAACCACACCAGGTTGAGCACAAAGGAAGGAGGATTTTTGGGCTATATATTGCTTCCGTCCGTCCAACTGCAGGGCACGGATTTCACCGGGCATAGCTGAGGTCAGGGTGATCTCAGCCCCGGTTTGTCTGGCGGTATAGGTGGCCATGAAGAGGGACTCACCGGTCAGCATGCGACCGAGACCTTTCATCAAACCACCGCGAACGTTTGTGTCCATTTGGAAGTCATCGGACATCCAACTCATCCCACCAGATTGCGTGTAAATGCTTTCCCCAGCATCAAGCTGCAGGGTTAGACCAGGTAATTTATCACCGAATATTCTGTATCTCATATCATCTCCAATTTTTTATTTTTTTATCGGAAGGAATTGACCTCCCGGTATTTTTAAGTTAATTTCTCACGTAAGATCTGAGTCTTCATCAATTTCTTCAACTGGCGGTTCAGCTGGTGGCTCGATCGATGGTTCTGCTGATGGTTCAGCTGGTGGTTCAGCCGGGGGTTCGGCAGGTGAAGCCTGATGGTTCTCAACAGCGGGCAGCAAATTGCGTTGTTCAATGCGGGTAATCATATCCACACGACGTTGATGGCGATCACCCTCGAAAGAAGCGTTCAGCCAACCTTCCGTGATCAATGTCGCCAAACCACCTGCCACGACCCGAGCACCAAAACAGAGTACGTTGGCATTGTTATGCCGGCGGGCAAGGATGGCAGAGTAGGGGTCGCTTACAGCCGCAGCCCGAATTCCCGGGAACTTGTTGGCGGCTATCGACATACCGATCCCTGTCCCACAGATCAAAATACCACGGTCAAATTGCCCCGAGAGAATCGCTTTGGATACCAACTCGGCGATGCGAGGGTAGTCCGCGCTTTCGCTGGTAAAGGTGCCGAAATCTTCATAGGGGATCATCCTGCTATCCAGGTAGTTCTTGATTGTCTCTTTCAGAGCCAGGGCTGTGTGATCACAACCAATTGCGATTTTCATGCTTACCTCACATTATGTTTAAAAAATTATAACTGTTTAGATTGCTCGTCAAAGAAAAAGTATCACCTTCGACCAGGTTCATTTTATCAATAATCGTTATGGTTGTAAGGCTAAATGAATGACATTTCTCACTATTTCAAAAGATATGCCATTGATAGAATGCTAAATGAAGAGTTTATACCTCTTAATCAAAAATGGCGGCTTTTTATCTGTTCAATAACTACTGGTTAAACGGATACGCCAACGGAACAGTAGAAAGGTAATGGAAAAATGATATTAGTCACTGGCGCAGCCGGTCATATTGGGAATGTATTGGTCAGGGAATTAGTCAGAAGGGGATATTCAGTTAGAGCCCTTGTGCTTCCGGGAGAAGATATTAGCCCTTTGGCTGATTCGAAACCAGAAGTTATTGAAGGAAATATCCTCGACTATCCTGTTTTAAAAGACGCAATGAGTGGTGTGGAAGTGGTCTTTCACTTGGCGTCGCTGGTGGCACTTGTACCGGAACAGTACGAGTTAATGCAAAAAGTGAATATTGAAGGAACTGCCAACGTCATCAAGGCTTGCCAGGAAAGCGGTGTGAGACGGCTAATCTATACCAGTTCGATCCACGCTTATGGTCGCCCGGAAAAGAACATTGTAATTGACGAGAACCTACCTTTTGACACTGAAATTGGGGGTGGAGGTTACGACCAAACAAAGGCAAAAGCCTCCAAATTGGTATCCGAAGCTGCCAGAGCAGGCTTGGATGCGGTATTGCTTGCGCCAACCGGTGTTATCGGTCCCTTTGACTTTAAACGCTCAGAAATGGGCGAAATGACCAATTATTGGATGAAAGGTTCGCCAACATTTAGCCTGGATGGTGCATTTGACTTTGTGGATGTGCGCGATGTGGTTGATGCTCACATTAATGCCATGGAGAGGGGAGAATCCGGTCAGACTTACCTGTTGCCTGGTCACCGTGTCAGCGTGAGAGAATATCGTCAGTTGATTCAAGATGAATGTACTGAATGCGGTAGAGAAATCTACATACCCATGAAATTAGCACGTTATTTTGCCCCTCTGGCAGAATGGTTTTATCGTATTTCAAAAACCCGCCCCCGCTTCACCCGCTATTCGATTGATACTTTAATGAGCAATTCGGTGGTGAGCGGAAAGAAAGCGGTTGATAGTTTAGGCTACAAAGTCCGTCCCATGGTCGAAACAGTGCGGGATAGTGTGCGATGGTGGAAGGAAAACGCCCATATTGTAAAGTCAAGCGTGCGCAACGCGGACTCTACAAAATGAACCAAATTACCGGTCAATTGAGATAATTTCGAACTTACTTCCTAACTATTTGATTGTTTGACAAACTGGACAAAAGTGGGTGCCGCGTTGACCCACTTTTATTTTTTCAATCGGACATCCACATCTTGGGCAAGGATTGCCTGTCTGCTGGTAGACCTGGAAGTAATTTTGGAAATCCCCACCCCTATACACCCAATCAATACTGGCACCTTTCTGGTCAATACCTTTGGTGAGGACGAGACGAATCGATTCTAGGAGGTCCCCTGCTTCTGTTAACGTAAGGGTATCACTCTGCCGAATGGGGTGTAACCGCGCCTTGAACAAGGCTTCGTCAGCATAGATATTGCCAATCCCAGCCAAAAAACTTTGATCCAACAAGAGCGGTTTGAGTTGTCTGGCATGATTTTTGAGCATATCTGCAAAGACTTCTGCTGTAAGTTGCTGGTCAAATGGTTCCGGACCGAGTTTGGCAAAAAGGTCACTGGTATCACGCAGTAACCACACGCGTCCAAACTTACGCATATCGTTAAAGACAAACCGCCATCCGGAATCAAAATCAAGCCAAAGCCTGTCGTGATTAATATTCCGAACAGAATTTGTGCTTGATTGAGGTTCGAGGTAAAGATCGCCACTCATCCGTAAGTGCACAACCAGGTAAGCATCAGTAATGGTTAATGCCAGAAATTTTGCCCTGCGATCAACAGCCAACACCTGCTGCCCAGGGAGAAAGGCAGCAAAGGTTTGGGGGTCGGGCTCAGCAAGTGAGCCGTTCCAAAGCAGATTAGCCTGGCGAATAGTCTGATTAAGAATAGAGGGGCATTTATTAAAGCCTTTAATTAAGCGCTGGCGGATAGTCTCGACTTCTGGTAATTCAGGCAATTGCCATCCTACTCGTTAAACATGGCACCGACGCTGGTGCCTTCGTTGGCACGTCTGATAACTTCACCCAAAAGTGGACCGATGCTTAGAATGGTAAGCCGGCTGCCAAACATTTTTAACTTCTCGTCGGAGATCGGGATCGTATTGGTGGTGACAAAATGTTTCACAGGCAAGGCTGTCAGTCGCTCTACAGCGTTTGAGGAAAGAACTGGATGAATACATGCAACGTAAACGTCACGAGCTCCATTCGCTTTGGCTTCAGTGACCGCTTCACAGACCGAACCACCTGTGTCAATCTCGTCGTCGATGATCAAGACATCATGACCATTCACGTGACCAATTAGATTCAATGCTTCGGCGTGGTCTTCGTTGTCAGTACGCCGTTTTTCGATAAAAGCGAGGGGTATGTCGAGCGCTTGCGCATACCGGCGACCATGTTTGGCAAAACCAAGATCTGCTGTCAGGAGCACAGGTCTGTTCATGGTTTTGATTTGTTCTTTCAAATAAGGTTTCAGGATGTGATAGCCAGAGAGGACATCCCCGGGAATATCGAAAAATCCCTGGATCTGACCTGCATGCAAGTCCATGGTGATATAGCGGTCGGCACCGGCAATGACCATCATATCCGCTACAAGTTTGGCTGTGATGGGCACGCGAGGCTGGTCTTTCCGGTCAGAGCGACCATAACACATATAGGGGAAAACCAGGGTGATTCGACCGGCAGAATCAAGCATCAGAGTCTGGGCCATGATCAGAAGTTCCATTAAATTGCGATGAACGGGGGTGGAGGTGGTCTGGATGACGTAACAATCCTGACCACGCACCGAGGAGTGTAATTTTACGAATAAGTTTTCATTTGTGAACTCGTGAATGTCTACACCACAGAGTTCCAATCCAAGGTAATCGGCTATTTCTTTTGCTAAATCTGGCGAACCAGTGCCTGCAAACAAGCGAACATCGCCATAAAGCGAACTGCATTCTCGTTTAACTAAACTCATGAAAAATCCATCCTCCTATGGGTTTGATTGCCACTCTGATCTGATGATACTCATGAAATCGACATCCCAATAACGACCACGATGATAACGTGCCTGTCGCATGGTGCCTTCGTATACAAAGCCGACTTTTCGGTAGGCGTTTTTCCCTCGTTCGTTACCTTCAAATACCCGCAAGAAGATGCGGTGAAGATTTAATTCTTCAAAACCATACTGGCACATACGGCGCATTGCCTCGGTGCCATAGCCCTGATCCCAATATTCTTTCTCACCAATCATGATTCCGATTTCAGCTGACTGGTTTACCGGATGAATGTTGAGGAAAGCAAGGTTTCCGATTGGGGTCCAAATTTCGTCAGCTTGTCGGACCTCGATCACTAAAGGAAGTTCGGTTCTCGGACCTGACGAGACTTGCTCGAACCAATTTTCTTCGTGAACGCGATTCAAAACTGCATACTGCTCCAGGTATTCACAGACATCGGGGTCATTGATCCATTTTAAGAAAAGGGGAATGTCTTCCCGTTCTGAAGCTCGCAGACGAATCCTTTCAGCGTATAGTATCGGCATTTTTTCTCCTAAGGTTCCAGTCGGTTGGGACCTCTGAAAAGGTAAACAGCGTCACGGATCGAAGGCAGGTCGAGCATAACCATTAACAGGCGGCTCAAACCCATTCCAAGACCACCATGGGGAGGGCAGCCATAGCGAAAATAGTTCAAATAAGTTTGGATCGGCTCAAGCGTTAGACCCTTTTCCAACGCTTGTTTGGCAAGCACTTCATAACGATGCTCGCGTTGGGCTCCAGTGGTGATCTCAAGCCCTTTCCCAAGCAAGTCAAAACTCCTGGTCAGGTTGGGGTTATCCTCATGAAGCATGTGATAGAAAGGTCGCACTGTGAATGGCCAATCTGTCACATAGACAAAATCGTTGCCATATTCTTTCTTGACATAATCGCCCAAGGCTCGTTCAGCACCTGGATCAAGATCGCCTTTTTTCTCCGGAGGCAGTTTGTAATCCAGACCCTTGAGAATTTGATAGGCTTCAGCCATGGTCAAACGGGGGAAAGGAGTCTCCGGTACTTCCAGATCTACGTCAAAATATTCCTGAATTTGGTCGTGGTGCTTTTCTTTCACCACTTTGTAAGCATAAGCCAGCCAGTTTTCGGCAAATGCCATCACATCTTCATGACTGTCGATCCAGGACATCTCAAAATCGATGCCTGTGAACTCGGTCATGTGTCTTGAGGTAAAAGATGGGTCAGCCCGAAAAACGGGACCAATCTCAAAGATTCTTTCAAAACCAGCTGCCTGCGCCATCTGCTTATAAAACTGGGGTGACTGCGCCAGATAGGCAACCCGATCAAAATAATCAACTTTGAAGAGTTCCGCGCCACTTTCACTGGGCGTGCCCATGATTTTGGGAGAATGAATCTCAATAAAGCCATTTACCAGCCAATACTCACGCATAGCCTGCTCGAGGGTTGTTTGAATTTCAAAAATGAGGCGATTTCGCTCCCGTCTCAAGTCAAGGTAGCGCCAATCCAGGCGGTAGTCCTGATCTGGCAGGGTATCGTTGAAGGGTTCGAAGGGGAGGGGCAGCTCAGCGTTGTTTTCGATTTTGAGCGATTCCAACTGAATTTCAATGCCGCCGAGTTTGACAACTTCGTTCACGACCACTTTGCCCGTTATGGTTAGGGCCGATTCGGTTCCAAGAGTTGAAATTAACTCTGCCAGTTCGAGATTGCCTTTTTTCCAATGAGCCACCTGGGCGAGTCCGGTTTTATCCCGGATGATGAGAAATTGCATGCTCTTCTGGTCACGAAGGGTCTGCAACCAACCTTTTAGAGTGACCTGTTGGTCAATCTTTTCCCTCAGGTCTTTGATCAATGTTCTTTGCATATTTACTCCGATAATTGCGATTTTCTGCCGGTTTGATTATACGCCAATAATTCCTCAACGACCGCTGATGGTGCTACTTTTCGAGTGATGACCTGTTCCATCAGCTCGTCAAGCAGCCCATCCGGAAGTTGGTCAAAGAAATTGCAAACCAAGGTCCCTTCGATCCGCTTTCGGACGATTTCACGAAGGGTCCAGGCTTCTTTTAACTGCCATCTTCCTGTAGTTTTTAGAAATTTCTGGTGTTTCAGAATCTCTGTGACCAGTTCCTCAATGCCGGTGAACTCTTTTGCAATTGTTTTCAGCACGGGTGGCAGCCACAGGCTTTGTGTATCATCCATTCCAGAGGGTTCATCTTTGAGTAGTGGTTCAGCTAACTTGTGCTTGCCTGCACAACTGGCCAGTGGTCGATAGCCCATGTCAATCATTGATTTCAGATAACGCAAACTTTGGTCTGCTCCAGGTCGGTCGGCTTTATTTACAACCAGGATGTCGGCGATTTCGAGAATGCCAGCTTTGATCGACTGGATGTCGTCACCCAGCCCGGGAACATCAACAACGATGGTGGTGTGAGCCAAATTGACGATTTCCACTTCTGACTGTCCAGCACCCACCGTCTCAATCAGGATGAAGTTGAAACCTGCCGCATCAAAAAGCTGGCTGAGGGCTTCAGTTTGACTCGATAGCCCTCCCAGGGCACCCCTGGAAGCCATGGACCGGATGAAAATACCTGGGTCACTTTGAAGATCGAGCATTCGTACGCGATCACCCAAAATTGCTCCTCCAGTGAAGGGGCTGGTGGGGTCAACGGCAATAATTGCCACGCGTGGTTCACTTGCCAACGAGCGCAATTGCTTTGCAAGGGCATTGACAAGCGTGCTTTTCCCCGAACCTGGCGGACCAGTGATCCCGATTTTGTGAGCTTTGCCGGTGTAGGGGAAGAGCTCATCGAGTGCCTGAATTCCGGCAGGGGTGCGGTTTTCAACCTGGCTTAAAACACGAGAAAGGGCGATTCTGCTGCCCTCCCTCACGGATTTACTTATTGACATTATTCCGCCTGTTTGACTTCGACTGCTTCGCGGATGTCCTTACAGACCTGGCGGGTGTCCGTGCCCGGACCGTAGACCTTGTAAATGCCAGACTCGAGCATGCCATGGATATCAGTTTCAGGGATGATCCCGCCCAGGAAAACAAGCACATTCTCTTGCCCGTTTTCTTTGAGTTTCTTAATGATTTGAGGGATCAGGGCATTGTGAGCTCCAGAAAGTATGGAAAGCCCGATCACGTCAACATCTTCTTGTAGGGCTGCTTCGCTGATCATATCTGGGGTTTGGCGAAGACCGGTATAGATGACTTCCATTCCGTCATCACGAAGCGCGCGAGCGATAACCTTGGCACCGCGATCATGCCCGTCCAAGCCAGGTTTGGCAATCAGTACACGTATTTTCTTTTCGGTCATTATCTCTCCTGTCTTGGTTGGATTATATCGTGAGAGCTGATTTCTGAGCAGGGGATTAGCGAAATGGTTTGCGATTGACTTGGAGCGTTAGCGTGCACACGGGAGGGGTTTGCTCGTCCTGCCAGATTTCAGGCAAGTCAAGTTTTGGGGGAGCAAGCCCTCTCTGTGCGATCATTACCCTCACTTTGAACTATCAGCTAACAAATTTATCCGTACCAAAGACTGCCACAATCTCGCCGTAGTAGACGCGGTGGTAATCTTTTTCAGGATATTTCAGTTCGATTTCTGGGTCAATAAATCGGTTTGGGTCGAAGTCGCTGCTGTAAATGGTGCGGCATTCAAATATCAGTTCTGCCTCTTCAAAACTGGGCGACATCACTTTTTGTGAGGCAATCGCAGTCAGGTCGGTTTCATACAACTTGTTGCCATCACGACCTGAGCGGGTACCAAGGTAGGTCAGTGCTCTTTTATACTCTTGAGGAAAAGCACTGACCGTAAAATCTTCATAATCTTCCATATAACCGTAGGTGAATCTGGTCGGTCTGACGACGACCTCTACGAAAGGCTTGTTCCACATCGTTCCAATGCTGCCCCAGCCGATTGTCATTTCGTTAAAATCTCCTGTGGCAAAGTCACCAGCTGCCAAAAGAAGCGTTTGACGGTCGAACAGATGATGGGGATTGATCCTGAGGTCATAGGGGTTGATTTCTAACTTTTGCATTGTTATATTCCTCCTTCGAAATCTGATCATAATTATAATCAATCCACGAGGTGTCCGCTCGCTGACTATTTACCGGTTATAATTTTGACGATGATAGCCAAAGACGAAGACAGCATCCTTGCAGCCAAACGATCGGAAGACAACGTAGACCTGGCTTTGCGACCGACCACACTGAACGATTTGATCGGTCAGCAAGGGGTGAAAGACAATCTGCTCATCCAGATCCTGGCGTCCAAGCAGCGCGGCGAAGCACTTGAACATGTGCTCTTTCACGGCCCTCCCGGGCTTGGGAAGACAACATTGGCGCATATCCTCGCCTCCGAAATGGGGGTTAACATCAAAGTTACTTCCGGACCTGCAATCGAACGCGCAGGCGACCTGGCGGCGATTCTGACCAATCTGCGCGCAGGAGATATTCTCTTTATTGATGAAGTGCATCGTCTCGGCAAACTTGTTGAAGAAATCCTTTACCCCGCCATGGAGGATTACGCGCTGGACATCATCATCGGGAAGGGTCCGGCTGCCAAATCGGTACGTCTGAAACTGCCGCGTTTTACCGTCGTCGGCGCGACAACCCGGTTGGCACTACTTTCCGCACCCTTGAGAGCACGCTTTGGCGCGGTCTATCGAATGGAATATTATGACCAGGAGTCACTGGCAGCCATTATCCGGCGTGGAGCAGGGCTTTTGAAGGTTCCGTTTGATGAAATCGGAATCCAGGAAATTGCCAAACGAGCTCGCGGAACTCCCCGTATCGCCCTGCGTTTGTTGCGCCGAGTGCGGGACTATGCCGATGTGCGAGCTAACGGCAAAATTACAAAAACAGTAGCGGAGGAAGGGCTGGGCATGCTCAGTATCGATCCGCTCGGACTGGATGAGATGGATCGGCGTGTTCTGCTGGCAATCATCGATAAATATGATGGTGGTCCGGTTGGGTTGAACACGATTGCTGCCTCCGTCAGCGAAGAAGCCGATACCATCATGGATGTCGTCGAACCCTACTTGCTTCAGTGTGGTTTTATTGACCGGACAGCCCAAGGCAGGGTTGCCACTCAACTGGCATATCAACACTTCAATCGTGAATACCACCTCGTGGCCAACGCCCAGTCAACTCTCTTTGACGAATGAGAACTGAAGAATTCAATTACGACTTGCCTGAGCATTTCATTGCCCAGGTTCCCGCTGAACCACGTGACCATTCCCGTCTGCTCGTTCTCGATAGACAAAGTGGAGCAACTGAGCACTGCCACTTTTACGACATTCTTGAATATTTACATAAAGGCGATCTGCTGGTTGTTAACGAGACACGCGTCATCCCAGCCCGGCTTTTTGGGAAAAAACTACCCGGGGGCGGCAAGATTGAAGTGTTGCTGCTCAACAAGTTGAACGAAACGAGATGGGAATGCCTGGTTGGCGGAAGCGGGTTGAACTTCGGACGTACTTTTCAGATTGATAACGGACCTGAAGGCGCGGTCGAGGTTGTTTTGAAAGGCTCTAAACGAATCGTACGTTTCGCGGAACCCATTGAATCTTTCTTCGACCAGGCTGGGCACACCCCTCTACCCCCCTACATTCACAATTATGTTGGCGATCCGGAACGATATCAGACGGTTTATAACCACACTCCAGGTTCAGCGGCGGCACCCACCGCCGGATTGCACTTTACGCCGGAATTATTGGAAAAAATCCTGGAAAAAGGTGTGAATTTAGCGAAAATCGAACTGCGTGTTGGTCTGGATACCTTCGCACCAGTCACCGAGGAGCTGGCTGAGGAGCATGTGATTCATCGGGAGTGGTGCCATCTGAGCGAGGAAGTAGCTGAGAAGATCCGGCAGACCAAAGCAGCCGGTGGTAGAGTGATCGCCGTAGGAACAACAAGCGTACGCACACTTGAAAGTGCCTGCCAGGCAGGCGAGATTGCTGCCTTTTCGGGAGAGACGGCTTTGTTCATCACGCCTGGGTATATTTTCCGATGCGTGGATGCCATGATCACAAATTTCCATTTACCAAAGTCAACTTTACTGATGCTGGTGAGCGCTTTTGCTGGGAGAGATAACATTTTGCACGCTTATGAACTGGCGAAGGCAGAAGGTTACCGATTTTTCTCTTTTGGTGATGCGATGTTTTTGAAGTGAAAGGCTCGATCAATAGACAATCGCACACTGAGAATTGATAACAAATTAACGACCAAAAAGAATCAGGGTATAAATAACCGATACACGTGTTTCCTCTTTGTTATGTGCCTGATTGACAGAGCGAAAGGAGATAAGATGAAAAACAAAATAGGTTTGGTAATTACAATTGTGGCAATCTCTGCATTGCTGTTAGTTTCTGGATGTGGAAACCAAGCGACTGAGACTCCGATGCCAACTAGTTCCGGCAATATGACCTCCAGTTCGTGGATAGACCAACCGATTCAATTTACACAATCGGATCTGACATTTGAAATATTGCACGTTGCAAGAATTGGGGACAACCTGGTATTCAGGGTGAAGTATCCCCTGGTTGACTGGAGAAACTGGTATATCAGCAAAGTCAAACTAACACTGGCAGGTAGCGAGGTGTTTACCAATGCGCAAACCGAATTCTTCGAGCGGCTATATCAGAAAGTCGCCGGTACCTACTGCCTGTATCAACCCTCCTACAATGAGATAGAGAAATGTATTGAAACCGACGACATGGAAACTTACCAGATCGTAAACCTCATTTTCAGCGATTTGCCTGCAGATTTTGAGAGCAAGCAAGCTGTACTGGAGGTTTTGGAGCTCTCGACTGGGGCGACTTATTGTGAAGATTTGCGTATCCCACATATTGAGGAGGTACTGGCAAAGGATTTTTCCGGATTGACCCTGGAATGTGAGGCGGGTCATTTCGCGGAAGACGTTGCTATCTCCACAGCCTCGGGGTTTGCAGACAATTCGGAAGCAAAGGCTGCAGTTGAGGCCTTGCTTGTTGAAGCAAACAGTGGTGTTATCGCCGGACCGTGGACTTTTGAAGTTTCGAAGTAATCCGATTGTTAACAACCACAAGTTAATACTAAGCGCATTTTTACTCCATATTTGACTTTAACGAAGAGCTTTTTTTCGTTAATTAATCAATTTCTTATACCCATCCCGTATATTATTTCTGGAACAGTAGTTGCACCATTTAACCATGATGCATACAACAGAAAATAGAGGAAAATAACATTATGATGCGTTTTGATAAATTTTCGGAGAGAGCGCAGGATGCTGCGGCACGAGCGGCGGAAATCATCCAGCGTTACGGGCACAACCAGATTGATTCTGAGCATATCCTTCTCGCTCTGATCGAGCAACCTCAAGGCTTTGTAACCCAAATCATCGAAGCCCTAAACGTGATTCCGGGTGACTTGGTTGATCGCCTGGACAGCATTTTGCGAAACACTCCAAAAGCCAACATTTTTGGCGGTCCTGCCGGGCAGGTTTTTCTGACCCCGCGCGTCAAAATGGTTGTTGATATGGCAAAAACCGAGGCGAACCGGCTCGGAGATGAATATATTTCCACCGAACATCTTTTCCTGGCAATTTTGGCAGAAAAAGGCACCCAACTTGCCCGAACCCTCGAAGAATTTGGGATTAACCGTACGAACGTTCTTGGGGTGATCCAGGAACTTCGAGGTGGTCCTCGCGCAGCTCCCCGTGGTAAATTCGAAGGGAATTACAAAACCCTCGAAAAATATTCCCATAACCTTACCCAGGCAGCACGAGAAGGAAAACTGGATCCAGTATATGGGCGTGAACTTGAAATAATGCGCTTGATCCAAGTTCTCTCCCGTAGAACCAAGAACAACCCGGTGCTCATAGGTGGAGCAGGTGTCGGCAAAACAGCAATTGTGGAAGGGTTGGCACAAAAAATTGCCAACGACGAGGTTCCGGAGATCCTGGCAAATAAACTTGTCTACTCACTTGACCTGGGAGCCATGGTAGCGGGAACCCGCTTCAGAGGTGAGTTTGAAGAGCGCTTGAAGACCTCTATCGAAGAGATCCAGGAGAGCGATGGAGAAGTAATTTTATTCATCGATGAATTGCACAATGTGGTCGGTGCTGGTGCTGCCCAGGGCACGATGGATGCTTCCAACATGCTCAAGCCTGCGCTGGCGCGGGGCGATTTGCAGTGTATTGGTGCCACCACCATCGATGAATATCACAAATATATCGAAAAAGATGCTGCTCTGGAGCGCCGTTTTGCTCCGATTTACGTGGAAGAACCGAGCGTCGAAGATACTGTTAGCATGCTAAAGAGCTTGCGCGACCGTTACGAAGCACACCATAAAGTCAAACTTTCTGATGAAGCGCTCGAAGCAGCGGCAAACCTGTCTGACAGATACATGACCGGTCGAAAATTACCCGATAAGGCGATTGATCTGATGGACGAGGCAGCCGCAAAACTGCGCGTAGCTTTATATTCCTTGCCCGAGGACCTCAAACAGGATCGCAAAGAGATCGATCGGCTGTTGGCTGAAGAAGAAAAAGCCAGCTTGGACCGTGAATATGAATTGGCTGTCAAGCTAAAATCAGAACGACTGAAACTTGAAGAGAGCTTCAAACAACGCCAATCAGCCTGGGAGGCTGAAAACAAGCTGGACGACGTTGTTGACGCTGATGACATTGCTGAAGTGATCAACCAATGGACCGGCATTCCGGTCACGCAGTTATTGGAATCTGAAACTCAGAAACTGCTGCATATGGAAGACCGTTTGCATGAACGGATTATTGGGCAGGATGAGGCTATCAAGGCTGTGGCTGATGCCATACGCCGGGCTCGTTCGGGCTTGAAGGACCCCAATCGTCCGGTTGGATCCTTTATTTTCATTGGTCCTTCCGGTATTGGTAAGACTGAGTTGGCAAAAGCTTTGGCAGAATTCTTGTTCGATGACGAGGACGCACTGGTGCGCCTCGACATGAGCGAATATCGGGAGCAACACACGGCATCACGTTTGTTTGGTGCTCCTCCTGGCTACGTTGGATACGAGGAGGGTGGTCAGTTGACCGAAGCCGTTCGACGCAGACCGTATCGTGTTGTTCTGTTTGACGAAATTGAGAAAGCTCATCCGGAAGTCTGGAATGCTTTGTTACAAATATTAGACGACGGTCGTCTGACCGATGGTCAGGGCAGGGTGGTTGACTTTAAGAACACAGTTCTGATCATGACCAGTAACCTTGGCACCGAGTTTGTCCGTAAGGGCGGCGCGCTGGGCTTCCTGGCTGAAGGCGATGACTCTCAAGAGGTCAAGGACTCCCAGGTAAAGATTGAAAAAGCACTTAAAGATGCCTTTAGGCCAGAATTTCTCAACCGAATTGACGATATTATTGCCTTTGCACCCCTGTCGAAGGAGGATGTGGTCAAGATTGTTGACCTGCAGGTAAAGGAAATCAGAGATCGTCTAAAAAGTTACGACGTAAGCCTTGTGGTTGATGAGTCAGCCAGGTTCTGGCTGGCGGACCAGGGTTACGACCCGCTCTTCGGTGCCAGACCGCTCAAGCGTGCTTTACAGAAGTACGTAGAAAGTAAACTGGCCATCCGCTTATTGGAAGGCGATTTCAAAGCTGGCGATATTGTTCACGTGAGCAAGGTCGATGGTGAAACTGAACTGTCTTTCACCGCTGAAGAAAAAGTCCCAGCTGAGGATTCAGCTGACGAACAAGTTCAAGGATGAACTAAGGATGCCAGTCTCCAGCGATAGTTTCTCCCAGTTTCTCCGAGAAAGTGCCCTCTTTAGTGCACTTCCTGATGAAGATTTATCGCCAATTTTTAATGCCTTGGTGATGGTGGAACTACCTTCTGGAGAAGTTCTTTTCGAAGAAGGCGAAGAAGTAGATGGATTATTCCTGGTCGAGACTGGAAAGTTGATTGGTTTTGACCAGGATCGACAATTTTCACGACCGTACCAACGAGGGGATATTCTTGGTTTGGCGAATAACTCTTCAGGGAATCAGCGCCAGGAGACAATCCAGGCACAGACCAATAGCCGGGTTTGGTTTATCTCCGGTGCGAATATTGAACAACTAAGTGCTGACCGACCTGAATTTGCAGAGACGCTTACAGTACTGGCGAACAGCCAGATGATGATCCGCCGGCTGCCGATGCCCTGGTTGGAAGCAGACGAAAAAGTAAGTCTGATCACCCGCAAACACCCAATATTTCTGCTTTTCGCGCTGACACCTCCCTTGCTTGTCTTTGTAATCGCATTATTTGGATTAAACTTTTTGCAGGCTCAGTTCGCCATTCTTGCCCTTTTTGGAATGGTTATTGCCTTTCTGATTTGTGCGATCTGGTTGCTTTGGAATATCAATAACTGGGCAAATGATTATTACCTGATTACCTCCAAACGTATGGTTTGGGTGGAACGTGTGTCAGGTTTTTATGAAAGCCGCCAGGAGGCGCCGTTAGCCACGCTCATCTCTGTGGGTGTCAAGACTACCCAGCTGGGAGCGATCGTTGGGTTCTCTGATGTGATGGTGCGTACCTTTATCGGTGATATCCGATTCGAGCGAGTCGCCCATGCCAAAACGATTGGCAAGCTGATTGAAAGTTTTTGGACGAAAAGCAAGCATGTTGATCTGGAATTGGATGCCAAAGAGATTCGAAAGGCCCTCCGTGAAAAATTTGGCAAGTCACCAGAAGAAGTCACTTCGAAAGAACTTGAAGAGGAATATGGCATCAACAACGAGATGCCGCAATCTGAAATTGGTTTTCTTGAATGGCTGTTCAGCGACTTTTTGAAAGTGCGATATGAAATGGGCGGTGCGATTACCTATCGCAAACACTGGATCATTTTGCTCAACAAGGTATTTCTTTCACTGATGGGGATGCTGCTTTCTGTTTCTTTTATTATCGCCCTGGTCACACGTAACATCACCAATTTGAATTATGGTATGGCAATTACTCTTGCATCTTTTCTGATGCTTATGTGCTTTTTTATCCTGATTTATCAATATGTGGATTGGCGGAACGATGTTTTTCAGCTTACACCCAACCAGGTAGTTGACCTGGACCGCAAGCCGTTTGGACGGGAATCTCGCCGGGCTGCACCATTGGAAAACATTCTGAGTATCGAATACGAAAGGCGTGGCATCATCCCAATGTTGTTCAATTTTGGCACGGTGTACATCACCGTAGGCAACTCTCAACTGACTTTCAATAATGTCCATCAACCTTCCAAAGTCCAGCAGGATATCTTCAGCCGGATGGGTAAACATAAGCAGGAAAAGGAAGACCGCCAGATCCTGCAGGAACGCGACCGTATTGCCCAATGGTTCAAAGTTTTCCAGGAAGAATCGCAAGAAATGCTGGCGAGCAAAGATGCTACCTCCCCTTTGAATCCACCTCCTGGATAAGGTAAAATTGCCGTAGATTAAATTTGGAGAAAACATGGCAATCAAGGAAATTGTTACATTCCCGGATTCGTTTTTGCGTCTTAAAGCAAAACCGGTGAAGAAATTTGATAAAGAATTACAAACACTCATCGACGACATGTTCGAAACTATGTACAACGAGCCGGGCGTTGGTCTGGCTGCGCCGCAGATAGGTGAATCGCTTCGCCTGGTTGTGATCGAATATGCGGAAGAACCTGAAGACGAAAATGCCCCGGAACCGAAACCCAAGCGTTACGTTTTGGTCAACCCTGAGATCGTTGAGAAATCCGAAGAGATGGTCGAGGGTATGGAAGGTTGTCTTTCCGTGCCTGGACTAATCGGAAAAGTTGACCGCCACGAAAAAATCACAGTCAAAGCTTTGACACGTCACGGCAAACCTCAAAAGGTGAAAGCGGAGGGTTGGATGGCACGCATCTTTCAACATGAGATGGATCACCTGGATGGCATCCTCTATATTGACCGTGCCAGCGAGATTTATGAACCTGTCACTGAAGATGATGCTGAAGAGTTTACCGAGTAATGTACCTTACCCGTCTTTCACTGACCAACTTTCGCGTTTTCTCCCGTCTGGAACTTGATTTTCCCAGGCGGGTGATTTTATTCCATGGCGCGAATGCCCAGGGGAAGACCACCATTTTGGAATCCGTTGCATTTTTGGCGCTTTTTACTTCTTTTAGCGCAGGCACAGACCGCCAACTGCTCAATTTCAACCTTCCGGAAAGCGAACCGATCAAGGTCGCGCGCATCGTCGGTGAGTTTGAGCGAGGTGGACGAAAGAACACACTGGAAGTGAGGCTGATCCAGGAATCGAACGGCACTTATGGCGCCACTCGTTTTCGAAAAGAAGCACTTCTCAACGGGGTTAACCGCCGCTTCAGCGAATTGTACGGACAGTTCAATGCGGTATCCTTCCTTCCACAAATGTCGAAAATCATCGAAGGAGGTCCATCTGACCGACGACGATACCTTGATGAGATTTTATGTCAAATTGAACCTGGTTATTCAAAACACCTTTCAAGATACAACCAGGCAATGACCCGTCGGAACGCTCTTCTTAAGCGTCTGGGTGAGGCAGGTGGTCTGCCAGATGAACTGGAATTTTGGGACAACATGTTGTCAGAACACGGTGCTTACCTTGTAAAGGGACGCATCGGGATGCTTGGACAATTGGAGGGTTTTGCCCGCCAGAGCCATCAACAAATGACCCAGGAACGAGAGGTGTTCAGGCTTGAATATCAGCCTTCTTTCGACCCAACGCGTTCAATTTCGGGTCAAATAGCCATACCAGGTGTGCAACATTTAGAAGAAGCCAGCCAGATTGAGGTCAAGGACATCGAAACGGGTTTTGCGGGAGAATTACGGAGACGCCGAAAAGAGGACATCCAACGCGGTTCAACAAGCGTGGGACCCCACCGGGATGAGCTTCGTTTTTTGGCGAACCAGGTGGACCTGGGGGATTACGGCTCAAGAGGACAGACGCGTACAGCCTTACTTTCGCTAAAGTTCGCCGAAGTCGAATTGATGAAACAGCGCACTGGCGAATGGCCTGTACTTTTGCTGGATGAGGTCATGGCAGAGCTGGATCCGATTCGCCGGGGAGCATTATTAGGCTTGCTGGACAAGGTGGAGCAAGCTTTTGTGACCACCACTGACCTGGAGATGTTTGAGCCGGACTTTTTGGCTCAGCACGAAGTCTGGAAGGTGCAGCAAGGGGTGGTTTCGAAAGAAGCGCAGGGATGAAAGCCAGAAACCAGCTTCGGGACTGGATTGCGAGAATTTTGATTGGTCTCGTGCTGGGTATGAACCTGGCTTGCGCGATTGAATTCATAGCCCGCCCGAATTTGTATCTATCATTCTACGAACTCAGCGGCGAGGTGGGCAGAGCCGTCATTATTGGCTACGGCATTCTTTTCCTGATGTGGCAGGTTCCCTATTTCTTTGCCCTTTACAGCCCGTCGCTGCATAAGGTTTCGCTGATTCAAGCCATGTTAATGCAAGGGATTGGCTTGATTGGAGAAAGCTTGCTTTTCCGGACCATCCCAATGGAAAACCTCGTGTTGCGAGGCTCAATATTGCGCTTTATCTGGTTTGATGGGGGTGGGTTGGTATTCTTGATCTTTGCATTGGTGATTGGTTCAACAACCATCACCACGAAGACTGAACTTAGCTTATAAAACAGGCAGGACTGTACCCTACAATCAATCTAAATATGTACCAAGGAGATAAAATGGACTTTTCGGAATTGGTTCTCAAGAATAGAAGTTACCTTCGCTTTGAGCAGAGTGAACGAATAACCAAAGAATTGTTAGTGAAACTGATTGGTTTGGCACGCATTTCCCCCAGCCCGGCAAACCTCCAGGCACTCAAGTTTTGGTTGGTGAGTGATCCAGAAGAGTGCGAGCAAGTCTTCAAAAACGTGAAGTTTGGCGGTTATCTAAAGGAATGGGGCGGTCCTGAGGAAGGTGAGAAACCGAGCGGATACATCATCATCCTGGGTGACAACGAGATTAAGCCGGTTTTCGAAATCGATGCCGGTATTGCCGCACAGACGATGTTGTTGGGTGCTGCTGAACAAGGATTTGGCGGTTGCATGGTCAAGGCATTCAAACGTGAGAGCCTGCGTGAACTGCTTGGATTGCGCGAAAACCTGGAGATCGTCCTGGTGATTGCCTTGGGGAAACCAGCTGAAACCAATGTGATCGAAGATTATGACGAAGGTAAAGGTATTGAGTATTACCGTGATGCGGAAGGTATTCACCATGTGCCAAAACGAAGCCTGGATGAATTGATTTTGCACTGGTAGGTGATACAGGGGATGGCTGTTACACCATCCCTTGTCAAACATCCGTTAATCGTCAAATTACGTGGTCGGACTGTCTACATGCGCTTACAACGATGTGGTACTTTGTGAGATCGTAATAATCAGCGATCTAC
>CAZYIJ010000020.1:0-19834 GCA_964647425.1 uncultured Anaerolineaceae bacterium | reverse complement strand
AATTAGGACATTTCTATTTTGCTACTTTAGGACATTATCATGTTGCTCTTACACACTAAAAAATGCTTGACAAAATTGAGGGGTGTTGTGTTATACTCATTCTCCGCGTCTCAAGAACCTGGAGGCGCTTAATTACGTAATTGGAAGGGTAGTGCCATGAATCATGCAGAGTTATTGAAATCTGTACAAGCTGAAAAAAATGTAAACATTCCTGATCTTTTCCCTGGCGACAATGTCAGTGTTCATATAAAAATCAAGGAAGGTGATCGCGAACGTATCCAGGAGTTTAAGGGTGTGGTTCTGTTTGTGCGTGGAAGCGGCAATGATGCCAGCTTTACCGTTCGTCGTGTTGCCAGCAATGGTATCGGCGTAGAACGAAACTTCCTGTTCAATTCCCCCCGCATTGCCAAGGTCGTGGTGGAACGCCACAACCGGGTTCGCCGCGCACGGCTTTACTTCCTGCGCGAACGTACTGGCAAAAGCGCGCGCCTGAAGCAGCGTTTTTAGATCCAGACGAGAGAATGGATTATTCTCCTAACCAAAAAAGCCTGTTCCGAATGACTATGGAAAGGCTTTTTGTTTTAACCCCGGAGGAAAGTAGATGAACAGACCCATTATTGGAATACCGGCCGGACGACTTGAGGGCAAAACGGGTTCGGCAACCTACCAGAGCAGGCAAGTGGATGTCAAAGCGGTATTGGCGGCTGGTGGAGTGCCGGTTTTACTGCCGGCAGGAATCCCAATAAGTGAAGTGCCACTGCTGGTGGCAGAATTTGATGGCTTCTATTTCACCGGTGGGGGTGACCTTGACCCAGCCTTATATGGGGCAGAAAATCACGATCGCGTTTATGGGGTCAACCCGGAGCGGGATGCTTTTGAACTGGCACTAATTCGGGAAATAGTTAAGCAAGACAAACCGTTGTTGGCGGTTTGCCGTGGGATGCAGACCTTGAATGTGGCTTGCGGCGGCACGCTTTATGTGGATATTGCCAGCCAACTGCCTAGGGCAGAGAAACATGACTGGTGGCCAACCTACAGACGCAATAAACTGGTGCATAATGTTACGGTTTCTCGAGCTTCTTATCTAGGGAGAATTTTAGGAGAGTTGGAATTGCGCACAAACAGCTTGCATCACCAATCGGTCAACGAGGTCGCCGATGAATTGAGGATAGTCGCTTATGCTTCGGATGGCGTTGTTGAGGCTATAGAGCACCTGGACAAACGCTTTGTGATTGGCGTGCAGTGGCATCCGGAATGGCTGCAAGATCAGGAACCAATGCGGAATCTGTATGAAGCATTCGTGGCGGCATGTAAAAGTTGATAACTTTTAAAGTATTACTCTGACTTTTTTTCACCACTGTTCAAGCAAGACTATAATTGAGCTATGAATAAGAAGCCTTCGGCTGCTTCCCCTATTGGTATCTACGATTCAGGTGTCGGCGGCCTGACCGTTTTACGGGCTGTGCGTGAGTTACTGCCCCATGAAGGACTGCTTTACTTTGCCGATCAAGCCAAGGTGCCTTATGGCAACCGCCCTTTGGAAGAAGTGCGCGCTTTAGCAGAAGGGGTAACCCGTTACCTGATGGAGCGGGGTGCAAAGTTGATCGTGGTTGCCTGTAACACGGCATCGGCGGCAGCTTTGAAACATTTGCGGGCTCTTTACCCTGATTTTCCCTTTGTAGGCATGGAACCGGCGGTCAAACCGGCGGCTGAACAAACCTTGAGTGGTAAAGTGGGCGTTTTAGCTACCCCCTCCACCTTCCAAGGAGAAATGTATGCCTCGGTGGTGGAACGTTTTGCGAAGGATGTGCAGGTTTTTCAGGCTACCTGCCCTGGGCTGGTCAGGCAAATTGAAAAAGGCTACCTGATCACGCCAAAAACCCGCATGATTTTGGAGGAAGCCCTGAAGCCCATGCTGAAGGAAGGGGTGGATACGCTGGTGATGGGCTGCACACACTTTCCGTTTGTGATTCCTCTGATTCGGGAGATTGCAGGGGAGGATGTGCGGGTGATCGACCCTGCGCCAGCGGTAGCGCGGCAGGTGAAACGGGTGTTGGAAGCCGGGGGATTATTACGAGCTGCAGATTCGGTAGGAAAAACAGTTTTTCTTACCAGTGCCGAAGCGGGGAAGTTGGAAGCCTTATTGCCAAAATTGCTTGGGATGGATGCCGCGGTCCGCAGGCTGCACTGGCGCAATGGCGAACTGGTTGAAAAAACAGGCTAACTTAAAAGTATTATTAATTTCGGATCAACCCAAACATTATTTCCTCCTTTGATTATTGAGTGCTTCCTAAAGAGCACTTTTCAAAATAACCTTTAGACTGAGTCCAGCTTTGAGGTTAAACTTAGGGAAAAAGGCAGGTGAATGATGATCGAAGCAATAAAACACCGCAAAAGTGTTCGTAAATTCCAGGAAAAAGCAATTGAAGACCAAAAATTAAATGAGATTCTGGAGGCAGCCCGGTTGGCGCCTTCGGGTAATAACAAGCAGCCCTGGTTTTTTATTGTGATCAAAGATGAGAATCTGAGACACGAAGTAGCTGCAGCGACTAACAACCAAATGTGGATTGCCAGCGCACCGGTTGTGATCGTTGCTATCGCAGATATCTGTGCCAGAAGCGAGAATTATGCTGGTATGTTTGTTGACGAAGAGACAAGTGGTTTTGACCTGAAACGAGCGATCCGGGACACGGCGATCGCTGTAACCCATATCTTGTTAGAAGTTGACAATCAGGGATTGGGGGCTTGTTGGTGTGGGGCTTTTAGACAAGAGGGCATCAGACCGATTTTGGGGATCCCGGAGGATAAGTTTGTTCTGGCAGTGGTCCCTGTTGGGTATCCTGCTGAAGAACCAAAAGTCAGACCACGGAAAACGTTGGAAGAGAATATCAGGTACGAGCGTTGGTGATTGGTTGATCGTGCTGGTTTCCTTGAGTAGTACTATCAGCATTCGGCTGCTCTACGATTCTGCGATATCAGCAAACACACCGGGACGGCATGGCAACCGTCCCCTACATCTTCGTTTGCGGAAACCTAAAGGGAATACCTGCCACGGTCTCCCAGAACGTAATGGCACAAGACCATTCCCTACAACGGTCGCATTGACCCGAAAATCTAATCCGCAAAACTTAAACCCAGATCAGATGGGGTCACATCAAGCTCAGCGAAGTTTTCAAAGCTGAGATCACGAAAGGCATGTCCGGTGCTTTGGTTAAAAATATTCAACAAAGCACTGTAGCTTAAGTTGATGCGGGCATCCCAATTCAACCCTAAAGCATCGGCTGAACGGCGGACCTGGGCGGGGCTTTCGCCCTCCAATTCTATAAACAAACCCAAGGGAGTCTCATCCACTGAGAGCACCAGCTTATCCATCAGGTAATTGGCACGAAATTTTTCATACATCATGATCATCTGGTAGCCAAGCGCTTCCAGAAGGCGGTTTGTGGCATCAAAGTCAGAGACCACCACTTCTATTTCCTTGCGCGTGAGCACGTCTTGTTCCATGATACCGGGACCCTTGAAAGTGAGGCGTGCCTGGGTGTCTTTGCGCAGGCGCAAAACCTGCTTTTTGGCAACCAGGCTGCCATCAGGCAAATCGTAGCGCAGGTTGAACTCGTGAATGCGCTCCTGGCTGCAAGCCAGCTGCAGGTCAGAAATTTTTTGCATCAAAGCTGAGTAATCTTTGAGCAGAAACTTAACTTCAATTTCCTGGTCCATCAGCGAGCTCCTTCTTGTTTAACTTAAACGAATAAAGAACGATCATTAGCAGCCAGAACAGATGCAGCACAATAGTGAAAGTATGGTTTGCTGGACGTTGGCTGGGAGCCCAAAGGAAAAGCCGTTCAACCCAGGCAGAAGCAATGAAGAGGAGCGACGTAACCCAGAGGGCAGGTACATGCCAGGTTCGTTTCTCTTTGAATGCTATGTAGGCTATCATGCCAAGGGTAAGTTGCAGAAAACCGGTGATGATCAGGTAAGTCGGCAGCCAGGAGGGAAAGTCCAGTTCAAAAATAATGCCACGACGCAGAAGGGCGTTGATAAAACGACTGAAGCCGATAACCGCGACGATAGCCAGCGACCACATAAGAATGTAGCGTAGGGCGTACCCCCAAAAATCAGGATCCTTCATTGAAGGTCGTTGTTCATCCATTGTTGTTCTCGCTTTCATTGGTGTCGGTCAGGTAGCCCAGGCTTGAGAGCGCGCTCAAAACCGCTTTCTCTCCAGCAGGTTTGATGATGACAGTGGTAGGACCAAGGCTTTCACCCAGCCAATGGGCGGCCGGGCTCTCACGCAAGGCTTGTAAGATTTCTGGTGAACTCAAACGCAGAATGGTTTGGGTCTGGAGGCTGGCTTGCGTGCCATCGGATTCCCAGCGTTTTATCGCTTCAAAAAGAACGGGCGGTAAGCCGCCATCAGCATGTTTTCGCAAAAGTGAGATGAGGTGTTTGGGCAACAGCCCCTGTTCTTTCGCTCTGGATAGAGAGCCTGGGGTGATCTGGTAAGTACCGCTGATTGGTGAGACCTGAATCCAGTCTGCAAAACGGGCAATTTGGTAGCGCGCCAACCTGGGTGACCGATCGGTCATAATAATTCTCCCCGTTGAAGTCAGGTTTATTGGAGCATCTTCGGGTTCATCCACGATAGATGCGTTTGGGTCGTTTAGCTTAAAAAAGGAGGGCTTCAGCCGGAAAAAACTTTGGGAATGATCTTCTTTCAATGTGCCGACATCAGCTAAAGCGAGCCATGACAAGAGTCGAAGTATGATGAAGGCGATCAGTGCCCCTTCAACCTGAGCCCAACTTTCGTAGCCGCTTATTATTTCCTGAAGGCTCTCTTCTTTTAGAACAGTCCAACTGAAATATTCTTCCTGCTGACGCAAAAAATCAGGGTCAGTCGTTTTTACCAGCTCAACAAAGTCATCCAGGCTATACCAATTTCCGGCTTGAAGGGCAGAGAGCAAATCGATGATGGACTGGCGCGCTGATGCGGAGCGAACGGGATCGTTGGTTTGGATTTGTAAACCCGGCAAGTGAAAAAGTTCGTGAAAAGCGGTTGAAATCAGCCACTGGTTGGCAAGCCAATTTAAAGCCTGACCTCTGGGGAGTTCCAGGAATCTTCGTGCCAGGTTTGTGGGTTGTTTTTCGTGGTCCAAAACGCCAGTTGCTTGTAAGAGCGTTTTAAGGAATGCCCATTTGGTGAGGGAAACCGTGGTTTTTGCCAGAAGAACCTGCGAGTTCTCAAAACGGAGAGCTGCCAAAAGCAGGCAGGCTTCATCCAAGATCGTCGAACTGGCGAGTGAAACCTCTAGGTTTACATTCGGAGAAAGAGGTGCAAGGCTTACTTTTTGGGGTTGGTCCGGCACTGAAGGGAGAAATGGCAGAAACTCGTCAGGAATGTATGCCATTTCCTGCAAGTCGCCTTCCACTCGCAAGAAATCGCGACCAATTAAGCCATGGTACCAAAGTGTTTCGCTGATGCTTGTGGGAAATGCCCAGGGTTGTTCTTTTTTGCGAAGGGTCTTGCCCAGGGCGCGAATATCACCGTAAAGTTGGACAAAAGTGGACCAGAGCAGCTTGCCATCATTCTTTTTTAGAGCGAATACTGCCTGCCTGGCAGGCTCTGGCAATTGGTCAAAGACAGCTGAAAAGAGCTCTGGTTGAGGGATGTGGAGTTCGAGCGTCAGCAGCAGACTGTTCTTGTCTTCTTCTGCCGTTTCCAAACCCCAAATGGCAGCGATCTGCTGCAACTGATCGATATCAAAAGCGCGTAAACTGGTGGCAAGATTGGGCATACTTGTTTGGAGTATACATCAAAATCAGAATGGTCTTCAATTGAAAGAATGCGGGGCTAAAGAGTAGGCTAACAGAGCGAGGCGAGAGTTTTACTCGATTTTAAAGGCTTTCACGCCTTCGATCTCTGAGATCTGTTCAACCATGTTTTCGATTTTATCGCTGCGGTTGAAGCGAGCCACAATTTCAAGGCGAAGAGACTTGCTTTTGATGCTCTTTTGAATGGAAAAAGTGATCACCTGGTCGGCAATGCGCGCCATGGTTTTGCGAACATCACGGACGATGCCTTTGTGGTCATGCACTTCAATGGTGATATTGCGAATCACGTTGATTCGTACAAAACGCTTTTCGATGATATCGAGCACAGAAAGAACGATCATCAGCACCAGGGTGGTAATGGCAGCAACTGCATAGTAGCCCATCCCGACAGCCAGACCGACAATCGCCATTGTCCAGAGGGTGGTAGCAGTTGTAAGACCTTTAACGTTGAAGCCAGAGCGCAGAATTGCCCCAGCACCCAGGAAACCGATGCCTGATACGACCTGAGCAGCCAAACGGGCGGGGTCTCCTCCTCCCTCATAGGCTATGTTTAGCGAAAGCATCATTGCCAGGCAGGCACCAACCACCAAAATCATATGCGTACGCAGGCCGGCAGGTTGACTATCGCGCTCGCGCTCAAATCCAATGATTCCACCCAGGATCAGGGAAAGCCCCATCCTGAGCAGCATGTCGGTGAATTCAATTTCTTCCATAGAAGCCAACCCTTATTTACCAAGATCGTTTAGATAAGTAAACAATAATTATATCACGAACGTTAATCGCTTGTTAATCTAAACACCGGGCTTAATTTTAGCCCGGTGTTTTTATCAATAAAAGATGCCCTCCCCAAAAGATATGGGAAGGGTAAAAAGAATCAGGGTAATTCTGGCAGCGCTTCTTTGTTGGCGCAGATCAACCCAACCAGTCCACGTCCGGTGTGGGCGCCCAGGGCTGTGCCAAGTTTGACGTCAGGCAGCCATTCCACTGAATAAAGACGATTCATTGCTTCTTTGAGCAGTGCCCCACCATCCGGATTTGAGGCTGTGCAGATTTGAGCTACCAGCTTTGTGCCTTCGGGGTGCTCTTTGAGCGCCAGTTCGGTGATGCCGGTAATGGCTTTCTGGAAGGAGCGCTTCTTGATTTTGTCGTAATATTTGCCGTCTTCTTTGCTGACCTCGATCACCGGTTTGATACCGAGCAAAGAGGCAAGCAGCCCTTTGAGGTGGCTGATGCGCCCACCGGCGATCAGGTATTTCAAATCGGGCAGGGTGAAGTGGGTGGTGGTGGCAGCCTGGATCTGACCAAGCTTGGCGATGATTTCATCGATCGTTTTACCAGCCTGCTGCATTTTTGCTGCGGCTGTGACCTGCCAGGCTTGCCCAGCCGACAGCGTGAGCGTATCGATCAGGTGAATGCGGGTGTTTTTGACCATCTCAGCGGCTTGTTTGGCGACGTTGAAGGTGGCGCTCAGTCCGGAAGAAATGTGAATGGAGAGAATTTCTTCGCCTTCATCAGCAAATTTTTGGTAAAGCTCAGCAAAATCGCCAATGGAAGGGGTGGAGGTGATGGGCATAACGGGACTGGCGTCCATCAGATCGTAGAAATGATCAGTTTCAATGTCTACACCAGCCTGATAAGAGACTCCGTCAACTTCCACTTTAAGTGGGACCATGGTTACGCCAATTTGCTGGCATTCTTCAAAGGAGAGGTCGGCTCCGCTGTCTGTTATGATTTTCATTTTATTCCTTGTTATGACTGAGTAGGGTCAGTTAGTCACTTGTTATTTTACAACCAAGTATGTTTACATTCAAATTTTACACTATACAGGGGTACTTTTTGATCGTTGTCGAAAAATAGTGACAAACGTCAACTTTCGGTTGATGCAGGGGAGACCTGCCATGGTCTCCTGTTACCTGGGACGGCGTGGCAATGTTTAGACAAGTATGATTGTTTACACTTAATACAGGATGAATGTTTACTGTCTTTAGTGCAGACACGGGGGTCTGCCCCTACAAAAGCAACCTCTTCCTCAAATACCAGATGTAGGGGTCAACCCCCGTGGTGACCCGTCACCGCGGGAAAAACGGGGGTGCTTCTACGATCCGAGAAGGGATTTATTAGAAGATAAACGTGTAAACAATCAGCCTAAACAACACGTAAGCCATCATTGTCTCAACGTGGCAGCCGTCCCCTACTAAAATGATCATGCACGAGAATATTTTTGCGAATTTCAGGTCAGAAATCGGGTTAAATATGTTACTATTAATATGTGTTGATTACTTCATTCCAAATCCCCTGGAGGTAACAAATGAAAACTATTTCGAAACCATTTTATTTGATAATGGTTCTTCTAATGCTGGTGGGCATGTTCGGCATACAGCCCGTGAAGCCTGTGGAGGCGGCAAACACCTTGCGCATCAGCCAGGTATATGGAGGAGGTGGAAACACTGGCAGCTCCTTTACACATGATTTTATAGAAATATTTAATTCAGGCAGCAGCCCGGTCTCACTGGCAGGTATGTCTGTCCAATATGCAAGCTCGGCTGGTGGTGATTATTTTGGATCCTCTTCCAATGCAATCTCTGAGTTGCCTAATGTCATGCTTGGCGCAGGACAGTACTACCTTATTCAGGAGGCAGGCAGCTCAAATGTAGGTACATTACCGACGCCAGATTTGAGTGATAATTCACCAATCGCCTTGAGCCCGACTAGAGGAAAAGTCGCTTTAGTCGGCAGCCAGGTTTCGTTGGGTTGTAATGGTAGTTCAACTCCCTGCTCTCCAGAGCAACTCGCATTAATTGTGGATTTAGTCGGTTATGGGACTGCTAACTTCTATGAAGGCAAGGCCATAGCACTAGCTCCTTCCGATACTACTGCTGTAATTCGCAAGGATGGCGGTTGTACCGATACGGATGACAACGCTGCTGATTTTGTCACCGAAGAACCAACTCCTCGCAATACTGCTTCGCCCACTAATGTCTGCGCACCTGTGGGTCCCCTTTCACCAGTTATTAACGAATTCTCGGCGAATACGACCGGCACTGATGTAGAGTTCATCGAATTTTTTGGCAGTCCTGAGACAGACTACAGTGCTTACACGCTCCTTGAAATTGAAGGCGACGGCAACATAACCAACAGTTCTGAAGGCTTTGTGGACGAGATCATTCCCCTTGGTACAACAGACGCAAACGGCTTTTTCCTGGCAAATCTGGCAGCAAACACCTTTGAAAATGGCTCGATAAGTTTGCTTTTGGTCAAGGATAGCACTGCGACAGCTGGTGTTGATATTGATACCGACGATGACGGCGTGATTGATGCCACTTACTGGTCAGAAATTACAGATAGCGTGGCTATTAATGATGGCGTCGCTGGTGCCCTTACTTATGCGACAACAGTACTCATCGAACTATATGATGGCTTACCTTACACTCCAGGTGGAGCATCACGCATCCCGGATGGAACAGACACTGACACCACCGCAGACTGGGTGCGTAACGACTTTGACCTGGCTGGTATTCCCGGTTATCCGGGGTCAATTGTTCCTGGCGAAGCCTACAATACTCCTGGTGCGCCAAACCAAGTTTTTGTCGAAACCGCGCCCACTGTCGTTAGCACCAACCCTGCCAATGGCGCTAATCATCCTAATAATGAGAATATCACGATCACATTTAGTGAGTTGGTGGACGTAACCGACCCCTGGTTCAGCATTGTGTGTGGCACTTCCGGCACGCCGCACTCCGCGACCGTAACGGATGCTGATCCTGTGTATACCCTGAATCCCGAAGTTGATTTCACCATCGGAGAAAGCTGCATGGTCACGATCATAGGAGCCAACGTTGTGGATGATGACACAGACGATGATGAATTTAACGTCATGCTGGAAAACTACACTATTACCTTCACTGCCATCACCCCACCAGAAGGCTGCGGTGACGAATATACCCCCATTTATGAGATCCAGGGTACTGGCGAAACCTCCCCGTTAGCCGGAACCGTCCTTGCCACTGAAGGCGTGGTGGTGGGCGACTTCCAGGTGGGCGGCAAGGGAGGCTACTACATCCAGGACCTCACCGGAGATGGCGAAACCGCTACGTCGGATGGCATCTTCGTCTACAACACCACCACTGCGGTCAACGTCGGCGACCATGTCCGCGTCAGAGGTACCGCGGTGGAATACAATGGTATTACTGAGATCTCCCCGGTGACCCAGGTTTGGATTTGCTCCACCGGTAACACGATAGAGCCAACTGAGGTGACCCTGCCGGTTGAGGCAGTCACAGATTTTGAGAAGTATGAGAGCATGTTGGTGACTTTCCCGCAGAGCCTGATCATCTCGGAATACTTTAATTTTGACCGTTACGGCGAGATCGTACTGACCTCCACGCGGCACATGACCCCGACCGCCTTGGTTGAACCGGGTCCGGATGCCGTAGCAGCACTTGAGGCTTACCGTTTGGACCGCATCACCCTGGACGACGGACGCACGAACCAGAACCCCGACCCGGCTATTCACCCCAATGGTGAAATCTTCAATATGGATAACCTGTTCCGTGGCGGCGGCACGGTGACTGGTGTCACAGGCGTGTTGGATTACAGCTACAGTCTCTATCGCATTCATCCCACCACGGGCGCAACCTATGTGGATGCAAACCCGCGTACTACCGCTCCTGAGATCATTGAGTCGGACTTAAAGGTGGTGAGTTTCAATGTCTTGAATTACTTTGTCACACTTGATGACGACCCGGTAGATCCTGACCCATCAGACGACGCCACTGACAGTTGTGGTCCAAATGGTAGTTTGGATTGCCGCGGCGCTGACACCGCTGAAGAATTCGAGCGCCAGAAAGCTAAGATCCTGGCAGCAATGGCCATCATCGACGCGGATATTTACGGCTTGATGGAGATCGAGAACGAGCATGAAGGTGGCGCTGACGCCGTGGCGGATTTAGTTGAAGGGTTAAACGACATCAAGGGCGAAGGCACTTACTCTTACATAAATACCGGCGCAATTGGCACGGACGCCATCAAACAGGCCATCCTCTACAAACCCGCGTCGGTGACGCCAGTGGGAGATGAGAAGATACTGGATCACAGCGTGGATTCGGGCTTCATTGACACAAAAAACCGTCCCGTTTTGGCACAGATTTTCAGCGACAATTTGACCGGTGAGAAATTCGTGGTGGCGGTCAACCACCTCAAATCCAAAGGGTCGCCTTGTGATGGCGATCCTGATACCGGCGACGGACAGGGTGAATGCAACATTACCCGCACAACAGCCGCGCAAGCCCTGGTGGACTGGCTGGCTGACACAACTAAATTTCCGGATGTCGATAAAGTGCTGATCATTGGCGACCTCAACTCCTACGACAAGGAAGATCCGATTGACGCGATCAAACTCGGCGCTGACGACAAGTCTGGCACCGATGATGATTACCTGGATATGATCTACGAAAAGCGCGATGAATATGCTTATGGCTACGTTTACGACGGGCAGATGGGTTATCTGGATCACGCCCTGGCGAACCAGGCCATGGCGGAGAGCATCGTGGACGTCAACTTCTGGCACATCAATGCCGATGAACCCCGCTTGATTGACTACGACATGACTTTCAAAGAACCAGCGCAGGACCTGCTATATGCGGATGATGCCTATCGCTCTTCCGACCACGACCCGGTGATTGTGACCTTGAGTTTTGTAGTTGAAGAGTTTACGTTATATCTGCCTATCATCCTACGGTAGAGCAATTTCTTTGTTTTGATAACAGCGCCCCGATCTTTCGGGGCGCTGTTTCGTATGATTACTAAAATAGATTTGAGCCGTCGTTCCAATGCGCAATGCATCAAGAAACACCGGAGATTTCAGGGGCAAGTATAATTTTAAACATGGATAAAGACTTCTCACCGCCAAAAAGCAGGAGCCTGATCATCAACGGGCTGATCGCGGCGATTCTTGTTGCTGCAATCCTCTTTTTTCTTATCAGCGGCTCATTGACTGGTCAGGGTTGGTTGGCAATTGTCTTTATTGCGATTGGATTGTTCCTGCTCATCCCACTTACACTGGCAATTTACCGGATAATCACTATCTCCACTACGGTTTATAGGCTTACCCGGGAAGCGCTGGAAGTGAAATGGGGATTGCGGCGCGAGTTGATCCCGATGGCTGAGATCGAGTGGGTACATCCAGTCAGTGATTTTGAAACACCTCTTCCTTTAGGTTTTACCCTGATCAGAGGTTCATATTACGGCGAAACCAACATTAAAGGTCTTGGCAAGACCGTCTTTGCAGCCACAGCGCCCGATCAAATGGTGTTGGTCAAACTCAGCCAGGCTTACCTGGTCATTTCTCCGGATGATAAGCTGGCATTTAATGATACGTACAAGCAACTATCTCAGTTGGGAAGCCTGCAGCAGATTCAGCCCGAATCAGAAGACCTGCGGATGCTGTGGCAGCGGGTGATGAACGATCGTTACGCAAAGAGGTTGCTTCTTGGCGGAGCAATCAGCTTTTTGGTTTTGATTCTATCCACAGCAATTATTGTTGGGCTTCTCCAACAAGTTGTTTGGGTGAGCATGGAAGTCGTTCCGTCATCCAGGCTCTTTTTATTAGCTTTGATAGGTCTTTTTTTCAGCATTCTAAACACCTTGACCGGGCTTTTTCTTTACCTGCAGGAGCGAACAGGAAAGGTCGTGGTCTATTTAATTTGGACCTGGACTATTCTTATCAATGTGATCCTCAACCTGGCTATGATATTTATGAGCATTTAAGAGGAAAAACGTACTCAGGATTAGTAAGCAAAACAAGTCAATTTTATTACTCAAGGCGGGGCAAAGGATTTGGAGAATAATTGTGTTGGATAATGACTTGACGAACTTCAGCTATGCTATAATCGTTATTCTGATGGAGTGTCGAAACACGCCGTTATTATGCTATGGAAATTAAGCGCACTTTACCAACCGAACACAAGCGGTGGTTAGCGTTTGTTGCGGGGTTCCTTGCTTTGAGCCTGATTTTTACAGGCTGCAATTATGGTGGTCGCCCGTCTTCCGGTCAACCCGGATTGGGCGATGCAGGTGCCATATTTCCGACAGCCAGCCCAACACTGACCTCCTCTCCAACCGCTACCTCAACCCCCTGGCCGACCTTTGCGCCGGCTTTGGAAACCTGGCCTACCCCGGCACCACCACCGGCGGACAGAATGGCGCTGCCAGAAGGCACCACAATTTGGCTTTTCCTTGGAGCTGAAGACGCTCTGCCGACTCGTGGGCGCACACAAGCGATCCACCTGGTTTTGGTCAATGAACGTTTATCCAAAGCCAGCGTCATATCCATACCCGGTTCAACTTACCTTTACCTCCCGGGGCATGGAATGGGCAGGATCAATACCGCGTGGCCTTTGGGCGGGATGAAGCTGGTGTATGACACGCTGGGTTACAATTTTGGTTTGCAGCCGGACCACTATGTGGTCGCCCATGAAACCGAGTTTACCTGGCTGGTCGATGACCTGGGTGGCTTGGAGTTAAGTGTGGTATATCCCATTCGGGATGACTGCGGCGGATTACATACCGGTTTACACAGCATGGATGGGAAAAAGACCTTGTGCTATGTAGCATACCAAGCAGATGACGATGTTTTTCGCACAATCAGGCAGCAACAAGTGCTGCAACTGCTCTTTACAAAATTAGTTCAATGGGGACGACTGGCGAAACTGCCAATCCTGTATGCCTCTTACGATCAAAACCTGGCAACTGACATCAGTTTGCTGGACCTGATCTTGCGGATCCCGCTGGCTTTGCGTTTGGGCGATCCTGAGAGGGTGAAGACATTTGTTTTGGGTTGGGAAGCATTGGAAACCTGGCAATTACCTGATTCAACCCGTACGGAGGTGCTTTTGCCAAGAGAAGGGAAAATTAGTGAGATGGTTAGCCAGGCTGTTGACGCGATCCGCGAACCCTCGCCGTTAAACGCGATTGTGCTCACATACGCGTTTCAACTGACCGAGGTGATTGGGCTGACAGGTACAGCTGAAGCACGTTTAACAGAACTCGCGAAGCCTACAAAGACACCGACACCTCCCGCGACTCTTGCGCCAACTGCTACAAGTGTCGGGACGTCAACGCCAACAGCTACCGTGCGAACACCGACAGTCACAAGGACAGCGACACAGACACCACTGCCCAGCCCGACCAGTGACGCGCCTTATCCGTTCCCAACGGTTATATGGGACACGCCATACCCATAAAGGGCAGGCGTCAGAGAAAAAATGAAAAACAACAAGCAAAAAATCAATCGATTTTTCAGGATCTTCGTGATCCTTGCTTTGTTGTTGAGTTTCTTTAATACAAACCCCGCAAAAACCTCTCCAACCCTCTTCTCAGAGAAGAAACGCACAATCAAAATTGAAGTAGATTACACCCTTTATGAATGGTGGCTGCTCTCCTGGAAGACTTCAGGGGTGGTTTGCCAGGTCTATACTGAACATGAGTCCTGGCCTGATAACAGCGAAGTGCTCTATTATTGCGGCGCAACTATCCAAAAACAGTGGATACAAACCAACGCCTGTATGTACACCGATGAAATTACCCAAATGGAGGAATGTAAGGGTCTGTACCTGCATCTTGCCAATGTTACACCTCTTGTAAAAGAAGTTGAGGTCAACTTGCCGGCACCTGAGGTTTATATTTCGGTCGTTGGCTGTGATAAAGAACCGGGTCAAACAAATTGCAGTAGTTTGCCTTACTTGAGATTTCAGGGTTTTGAACCACTGCCAAATGAAGAAATTATCCAAATCGTAGGGCGTTACAACGGAATGGGCTTTAGTTGTCCAGGAGGGAACTGTGACCTACCCCTGACTCCTACGGGAACAGATGGGGTGACGGTGGAGTTTTGGGCAGAGTCGAGTTATGGTGATGCCAGTGAGATTTTTACTGCCCAGGTAAGAGTGATCCCCTGGGGAGACTTTGCCAATCCGGATAACCCATCGGTTGACAAACCAACCTATTACGTTGATGTTCTCAGCTCTCAATGGTTGGGCGAGGGAAAGTCTACATGCTCGGATATCTGGCAATCTTTCATGCCCATTGATGGTCCGCCAGCCTGGTTGCGCACGCCACAATTGGCAGAACAACTGGAAAGCGACAACCAATACTTTCTTTTGGCGGGGATGCTGATAAAGCAGGGTTTGGTGGATGCCAGCCATTGCCCGGCAGGTGGATTGGAAGAAAATGGTTCAGCAACTGTTTGCGGCATGGAAGCAGCCCAGCCGGTCGTGGATGACTGGCAAAATCAATTCAATGTTGAAATTATCCAAGTGGCAAACCAAACCGGGATCCCAGCACAATTGATGAAAAACATCTTCAGTCGGGAAAGTCAGTTTTGGCCTGGCATCTATGAAAAAGTAAGCGAAGCTGGATTGGGGCATCTCAGCGACCTGGGGGCGGATGCGGTTTTGCTCTGGAACCCCAGTTTCTACAGCCAGTTTTGTCCTCTGATCCTGACTGAAGAAACCTGTCAGCGAGGTTTTGGTAACCTGGATAAAGATGAACAGGAAATGCTGCGAGGCGCATTGGTTCAGAAAGTCAACGCGGCTTGCCCTGATTGCCCGGTGGGTATAGACCTGACCCAGGCAAGTTTCAGCATCAGCATCTTTGCGCGCAGTTTGTTGGCAAATTGCGAGCAAGTCAGACAAATCGTTTTTAACAACACTGGCAAGCAGCCTGGACAATTGATAAGCTATGAAGATTTGTGGAAGTTTTCCCTGGTGAATTACACCAGCGGGTCGGGCTGCCTTGGCAATGCTATTCAGAGAACATTAAACAACGGGAATTCACTGACCTGGGCGAATGTGTCTTACAATCTTGAACCGGTGTGTCGAACTAGTATTGAATATGTTGATGAAGTGTCCATTATGCCCGTGGAAGAGGCGCCAGGTGTGGAAGATTTTTTGGTGAGCCCCACCCCTGAAGTCCCGATTGTGCCAACACCTACTCCGCCAAATGTGATTTACCCGACGGCGACGCCTTCCACGCCTTATCCGTAATGATTTTTTAACGCAAGAGTAATGATCATTACGCTCTTCAAATGCATAGTGCTCTGTTATTACCCAATTGTTTAGATGCAGAGGAAAACAGTTAACCAACCAGTTCAGTAAAAAACTGGTTGGTTTTTGTTGATCGATAGAATGATTTTGTCTATTCTTTACCAGAACGCAGTAGCTCGAGCTCTGTTTCCAACTCGAGCCGTTTCTCTATGCCAGCCTGCTGTAATTCGTTTTGGACATTATTGATGTAATCTGTGATGCGTGCTTTTAATTCTGCGCCGGAGTAGGGTGTCAGCAGAGTAACCAAAGCGCTGCCAACCAAACCGCCTAATATTGCCCCTGTAAACCAACTGGAAAATTTACTCATGACTTCCTCATTTCTCTATAGGTCAAATTGATCTAATCGATTTTTTGTAAACTTCTAAACCTTAGTCTAAGTAAATTATAGCGGGTTTCAAAATATGAATAAGTGTTTGCAAAATCTCGCTTCAATCATTGATCATCGGTTAATCGGCGGAAAAGTTAAATTATCGTAATGTTTACGGTTGCCTACATAAAAGATTCTTAAGTAAATATTCATCAATAATACTGCCTTGCGATGGATTATCTTATTGCAAAGGTTTGGGCAAGGTAAGCGGTGGTATTGGAATCGTAGTCAGGATAGTGATATCCAAACTGTTCGGCGACGGTTCGGCTGGTCTGGCGGAAGAGGTTCAGGCATTCTAGGAGGGATTGTCGGGTGCGATCATAACCATCCATTCGCCAGGTATCGAGTAGGGCTTGCCAAAGTTCGGGGTTCAGGTGTTGCTGCAGGTACTTGTAGTTTTTTCCGATGCTGAAGTTGAAGCCTTTTTCAAAACCGAGCTGCCAGCTGAGCATGGTCATCAATTGCTTGCGGATATAGTCCAGGTGGGCGATGGCATACGGCAGCTCGTTGCGTGCCAGGCCTTTGGCAACATAAGTGCTCAACCACCAAAACTCGTTGCAGCAGTCGTCAAACATTCCAGGCGTCGGACGCTTGATCCAGTAATCCACGTCGCTGCTTTCCGGAGGTGCAGGCACGCGGCCGTCTTTATCGAGCAAAATTCGGATAATGCTATCTTCCTTTAGATATTGCTCAAGCTCCTCCAGCGGCAGCAGGCTCAAGTCAATCCGATTGCCGTCCTCGAATAGCATCAGGTAGCTAAACCTGGGCTTACCATCGGGTGGAAAGAGTTCCATGCCTTCAGGCTTTTGCATGATTATGCGTTTGCCAAAGTAATCTAGCCAGGCGTCATCTGACAGGAAAGAAGCCATCTCAGTGACGATATAGACAATGTCAAAATCCTGATAGATGTCCGGTTTAATGTTGGGGTTGGCACGCGAGCCGTTCATCGCCACAACCCGTACGCGTTGGTCCTGTTTGGCGAAGTTGAGAATCAGATCAAACATTTCCTGCTCTGTGCGCATCCTTCTCCTTCAATGGTTAATGTTTTTCATAAGAATTATTTGAGTATTTCAAGCAACCAGTTCGATCAGATTGCCCTCCGGGTCGCTGAAAACACTTTCGTAATAGCCGTCGCCAGTCGTACGCGGACCATTAAGAAGAGGATGACCGCTTTCTTGAAGGACTGTGGTGAGTTGGTCTACCTTTTCAATCGAGCCAAGTTTGAAGGAAATATGCGCGTAGCCGAGAGGATACTCGCCAGATGCATGGGGACTCTTCACGGGGCGCTGCATGATTTCGAGCCTGGCGCCGCCTTCAAAACTGAGAAAATAGGTTTGCAGTCCGGTGCGCGGGTTGTGGTAAATGTCGTTGGCTGTGGCGTGGAAAAAGCGCATGTAAAAATCCCTCATTTTTTCCAGATCTTCTACATAAAGGGCAATGTGTTCAAGGATCATGATTACCTCGCTTTTAGTCGGACGTAACGCAGCAACTCCTCGATATAATCGCGATTCGCCAAGTCGATTGAGGTTTGTTTGGCAGTCCGGGGTTTAGCGCTTTTTCTCGCTGTGATGAATGTAAAAAACTTCATTAGCAAGCGATTGGAAAGTCCCATTTTTTCATAGTTGATCCCAGAGAGAAAATAGTAAAAGTGGGCAGGTCTGCTTTCCCCTTTGCGGAAGTTGGTCTTGAAAATCAACTCTTCGTAACCTTCTTTGGGAGGGGTTGCGCCGGTGGCAAAAACAACCCAGGTTTTTTCTGGTGACTTCTTAATCCAGTTCTTGATCTTACCTGCACCGGCAAGCATGCCAGCGTAGACGCCCGCGCCGTAGATCACCAGCCCATAATCGTTGAGATCTTCCAGTTTTACGCCTTTAATTGAGCGGCAATCGCACGCCAGATCTTCAGTGATCCACTCAGCATAGCGCTTCGAGAAACCGGTTTTTGATTTGTACAAGACGAGCACTTTTTTCACAGAACACCTCGTCCTTTGAGTTTAACAGAAAACATCATTCTTGCAGGGATGAACCCACGAGGTTCATAGGGAGAGATTGGAAGCACCGTAACCTTGATTTTTCAAGAGTAAGATGTGCTTCCAATCCGCCAAACATATATATGGGTTACTCACGGCGGATTGAGGACGCTCCGGGGCAAGAATCAAAAGCATGTCAAAACGCCCTCAATCATGCCCTACAAGGTAATACGACTCAATTCCTAAAAATCCTTTCTCAAGTCCATGCCTTCGTACAAATCCGCTACCTCATCGTAGCCGTTAAACAGCAGGGTCGAGCGGCGTTCACTCTCACCGATGCGGATCTCGGTTGCCTGGCTCCATCGCGGATGGTCAACAGCAGGGTTGACATTAGCGTAAAATCCATACTCATTGGCGGCCAGACTTTGCCAGAGGGTGGGCGGCTGCTCTGCGACTAGGCTGATGCGGGCGATCGATTTGATACTCTTAAAACCATATTTCCAGGGAACCACCAGGCGCATAGGGGCGCCATTTTGCTTGGTAAGCGGTTCCTCATACATGCCGGTTGCCAGGATCGTCAGAGGGTGCATGGCTTCGTCCAAGCGTAAACCTTCAGAATAGGGCCAGGGGTAATAGTCCGACGAAACTTGCCCGGGCATTTCATCGGGACGGTAAACGGATTGAAACTGGATATAACGGGCTTCTGGTAGTGGTTTAATGTCCTTGAGAAGTTGATTGAGCTGAAAACCCTGCCAGGGTAAGACCATCGACCAGCCTTCCACACAGCGCATGCGATAGACATATTCATCGATTTTGTAGCGCGAAATTAAGTCTTCAAAGGCAATTGTCTGCGGGTTGGCGACCAAGCCGTCTATTTGAATCTCCCACGGTTCAATCGTAAAGTTTTCAGCTCGCTCGTCAACGTTGCGCTTTGAGAGAGAAAATTCGTAAAAGTTGACGTAATCAAGCGCATCTTCTTTCGCAGTCAACGCATCCTGACCAAACAAGGTCGTCGTACCTGTTTCTCCCGGATCACAGGCTGCCAAAAGGAGCGCGGCTGAGGTTATCCCCATCGCACGCAAAAATTCACGCCGGTTGAGGTAGAGTGCTTTAGGGGTAATGATGTCTTCAGGTGTAGGTTGGTTTCCTTGCATGGTTTGCTCTCTTATGGATATTCGATACATTTGGATGATCTGTAGGAAATAATTCTACCTAAAGCTAACAGGCTTGCTAACCTGACTATTTACAGGTGATTAGTCAGACTTGGAAACCCGGAAAACACCCGCACAAAACGAAATTACTTTAAAATCGACTCGAAAATTGGGTGATACTTACCCTTGTTCCAGCCCAGAGTGAGCTATCTTACGGCTTTGATCAAACGAAAAATTGCCTTTGGATTTAGAGAATGTATGGGCGGGTTCCCAACCCGCCTTATCTGACGAAAGAGACCCTCACCCCGGTACGCCCTTCGGGCTACCGACTCTCCCTCAACTTAGGGGAGGGCTGTAAAGGCGTAAAGGGTCTCTGATAGAATTTCGGACAATATGACAAGGGACTCAAGTCAAAGAGGAA
>CAZYIJ010000019.1:0-20090 GCA_964647425.1 uncultured Anaerolineaceae bacterium | reverse complement strand
TAACAAAGTAACTCCAGAAACGTACTAATAAGTTCTCACTTTTCTCAAAAAACAACCAAACAACTGGAAGTTCCGCCTGAGCCTGCCACTCGCTGAGCAAGGTGCTTTTCCCATACCCAGCTGGCGCAGAGATGAGAGTCAGGCGGCAGCCTCGGGCGATGCCTTCATTCAGCCGGGTGACTAAATTGGCCCGGTTGACCAGGTTACCATGCAGGGGTGGAACATGTACTTTAGTTGCTAACAGATGATCTGGCACATTCTTCTCCTTGAACGCTAGATCGCTTTTCATTATACGAGATAATCAACAAAACCCATGCATGATAAGGAAAGATGTAATTGCTTTTTCGCTATCTTAAACAAACACGATCCTCAGGTATCCCTAAGTAGTGCATATGTTGGGGTCGTAGTTCCTTGTTGGCCTACATTTTCTAACAATATGCGCTGATTGGAACTACAGCTTGCACATCGATGGACGTTGGAAAATTCAAGAACTCTCTGATTTCGGAAAAAATATCCTTGATTTGCTCAATATCCTAAATTATCAGACGAGAGGAGTAAAATACGTAAAAGTTCGTAACTTCCCAAAGAAGAATTAACAAAAAAATTTGATTTCACACTATTCCCAAAATTGTCAAGGAGGATTCTTTGCAATGAAGAAACTTAATCGAATGCTGATCGTTGTTTTTCTATCTTTATTGCTTGCCGCTTGTAACACACCTGTTGTAGAAATGACGTCATCAGAGCCAGTTGGAGAGGTGCTCGCCCCCACAACATCCCCATCTTCGGTTGCAACCCCTGTTTCTGGTTTTGTTAATTTTGCCGACCCTGTTCTGGATGCGATAGTACGTGGCTCTATGGGTAAAAAAGATGGCGGAATCAGCCTGAAGGAGGCGCAGGCGGTGACAAGAATGCGGCTCGGCAACGAATTGCAAAGCTACATTCCAGAAGTGGCACCAATTACGGATATCAGCGGACTAGAGAATTTTACGAACCTTGAAATCCTCGACTTGTCTAACCATGCTGTAACTGATATTTCCCCGCTGCAGGGCTTGACCAAACTGACAACTTTGTCACTGGCTGGCAACCCCGTTGCGGATATCTCCCCTCTTGCTTGGTTGACTAACCTCAAGCTTCTGATCCTTTCAGGCAGCCAGGCGCAGGAATATACCGCGCTTGCGAACCTGGTTGATCTGCAAGTGCTTTTGCTTGACAATTCGACTATCTCTGATCTCTCTCCACTGGCTGAGCTTACCAACCTGAGGCAGCTCTATCTCGCTCAAACCTCCGTGGAGGATATGTCACCGATCGAGACTATTTACCAAAACCTTGAACAGAAGGATTTCATCATTCCATCCACTTTGGAGGAGCTTGGGTTTCAGCTTGATACCAACAGCCATCAGGCCTTCTATGACAGCGAAGACGCCTCTTTCACAATCCACCATGCCGAGTGGGGATCTGCCCCCGCTGAATGGGACGAGAACATCATCCGGACTTCAGCGTATCTGGAAGGTGATTACAAGGTATCGATTGGTTATTATGGCGTACACAAAGCCTACGTTTGCTCTATGGTCAAAGATGGTGAAGAACTCATGAATTATGTTTACAACACGATCGACGGCAGCATTAACCTGCAAGAAGAAGAGCGCCCGAGTGTGGAGCAGGCAATACGTGCAGCTTTTGATGTAATGGAAGGTGAAGATGCCTTACTTGCACCTGTGCGCTTTTTTGATGAGACTTTGAAGAAAACCTTCAACATCACTGCTGATAAATTGTTCCAGCTGCCTTATGGACCACCGACACTGGTAAACCTTGGCTTTTACGCGGACCAAGCCAATGCTGTTTGTATCTATGAGCAGCGTGGCGAACGGGAGGTAAATATTGAAGTCCACCGTCCGGAATGGGGAGAGAACGATTTCGACGTTCGCTTTTTTACTCCCTTGAGCGATGAATTCCGCATTGTGATCACTTATCACATAGATGAAAGAAAGATAGGTGTTGGAGTTGATGATAACTATCAGGGTGGCGCGAAATTCAATTATTTCCTTGATACGGGAGAGTCCGTCGATGAATGGTGTAGCGACAAAAATAAGACCGTGGAAGAATACTTAATCGAAGCATTTAACGATCCCACGATCGAAGATGTCTACCAACACTCGGTGGATCTGATCGTGAATTACATAACTGAAACCTTTGGAATGACTGTTGAGGAGCTTTGCGCCCTACCGACAGGTGAATAGAGGTAAAGGAAGTCAGCGAGACCTTAGAGCTCTTCAGAATAGCAGTTATTATGCTCTGCTAAAGCACAGAGCTTTAGCTAATCAGAGCTCTCTACTTCCAGTTATAATTTGCCCATCTTAAATCGAACTAAAAAGGACTCTTATGTGCGGGATTTTTGGCATTGTTACAGAAACTGAAGACCTTCTCGGACCTATTCTCATTGAAGCAGCTCGACGATTAACTTACCGCGGCTATGATTCTGTAGGTGCGGCTACCATCAGCGGCGCGAAAATTGACTTGCGAAAAGACACCGGGCGGGTGGACGAAGTGGCCGCTAAATATAACCTGGCAGAAATGAGCGGCACACGCGGCATCACCCAACTGCGCTGGGCTACCTTTGGTGCACCTTCTCAGGTGAACTCGCAGCCTCATCTCGACTCGGACGGCGACCTGGTGGGAGCCCATAACGGCAACGTTGTTAATAATGTTGAACTGCGCCAGATGTTTATGGAAGAAGGCTTGGTAGTGCGTTCGGAGAATGACGGTGAATCTTGTGTGCATGCGGTTGAACGCTACATTGACCGCGGTTTGGATTTTATCGAGGCTATCCGCCGGGCTAATGACGACCTGCAGGGCGATTACGCTTACGTTATTGGCCGAATCAACGACGACAAGCTTTACGCCATCAAGAAGGGTTCTGGTTTGGTGGTGGGGATCGGTGAAGGCTTTACCTGCGTATCATCGGATTTGCCATCCATTCTGCCGCTGACCCGCACCATCATCCGAATTCAGGATGGCGAGATCATCACCCTCTGGGCAGACCGCGTGGAATTGCGCTCTGTAGCGGACGGCAGCTTGATCGAACGTGCCCCTGAACAGATCACCGAAACGATGAGTTCCGTGCAGAAGGATGGCTACGACCATTTCATGCTCAAAGAGATTCACGAGCAGCCGCAAGTGGCACGCGAGGTGCTGCACATGCTGGCGGGCAGTGCTGACGTGCAGCCTGTGTTAGACAAGATGAAAGAGGCACGCAATCTGTACTTCATTGGCTGCGGCACCAGCTATCACGCCTGCCTGGCTGGGGCGGTGTACTTTGCTCGTTTGGCTGGTCGTGCCGTGATCCCTGTGCTGGCACCGCAATTCATCCCGCAATATCTACCCACTGTTGGTCCACAGGATGTAGGGTTGTTTGTAAGCCAGTCTGGTGAGACCAAAGATATCCTGAACGCGCTCTACGCTGCCGAAAAACAGGGTATGCAGTGCTTTGGGCTGGCAAACGTGATTGGATCCACTCTGACCAAAGCCTCGGTCTGCTCACTGCCGCTTTGTTGCGGCTATGAAATCAGCGTTCCGGCGACAAAAACCTTCACTAATCAGGTGGTCACATTTCTTTACCTGGCTTACCGCCTGGCTGGGCGCGATACATGTGAACTGGAGAGCATCCCAGAGTTGATGGAGCGGACCATAGCCCTCACAACGCCACAGGTGAAAGCCCTCACCCCGGATGTGAATGCCTGGGAAGACTGCTACAGCCTTGGCTACGGCAGCACCTATTCTATCGCGCTGGAAGGCGCTCTCAAACTCAAGGAGATCACCTACAGCCACTGCGAGGGCATGCTCTCTACTGAATTCAAGCATGGACCACTCTCGGCCATCACCGATGGTTTCCCGGTTTTGTTTACCGTGGACCCCCAAGATGTTCCCGTGATCGTCAGCGGAATCAACGAGGTCACTTGCCGTGGAGGGCGCGCGATAGCCATCGGTCAGGAAGACGACAGCCTGCGAGCCAACGCCAGCGATATGATTGTGCTGCCACAGGCAAGCCCTGAAATCAGCAGCCTGTTGAGCGTGCTGCCGCTGCAACTGCTTTCATATTACATGTCGGTAGCGCGCGGTTACGACCCTGACTTCCCGCGTAATCTGAGCAAGACATTGACCGTGGATTGATCTACAGCAATGGTCAAAGCCCTTGACCAAGTTAAACTGCTATTAGCTCGCAAGTAGTTGGTTTCGACCCTGGTCCCCGTGTTGCAGGAATTTTATTAAACTAATATTAACATCAAATAGCCATATCCCTTAACTCAATAGAGTTGGCAAGTATTTGCCAACTCTTTTTGTGACTCTAATTCAATTTTTACTGTAGAGGTAGTAACACTGCATCGATTACATGGATGACACTCAGCTTGCCTTTGACTAGCTAAGGATAGCGTAAATCTTTACATAAACTTTACTTATGCAATAAGAAGGCTTTACCCATCCTTGATAGACTGAGGTAATAGAAGAAACATTTTTTGAACAGGAGAATGTAACATGAAAAAATCTTTAATTATTGCATTAGTGGTATTAGGCAGCATCATCATAGCGATGTTGGTTTTTGGAGCAGGAATGTTCTTTGGACGTACCAATGTTTTTGCAAACAATTGCACCACGAATAGTTACGGGATGCCGACGATCAACTTTCCAGGTTCCTGGATGATGAACTGGTATAAAATGATGGGTGGTTTCAGCAGGGCGGGTTTGTGTGCGTATAACAACACCAGCGATAATATCCTCACCGTCGACCAAACCAAACAGGCAGTCGAGGGTTATTTGCAGAATGTGGATAATTCTGATCTTGAGCTCGAGGAAATCATGATCTTTGACAATCATGCGTACGCGCGAATCGTCGAGATAAGTACCGGGATCGGAGCTATGGAGTTGCTTGTCGACCCCTCTACTTTATCGGTTTATCCCGAATACGGTCCAAATATGATGTGGAATCAGAAATATGGACACATAGGAGGAAACGGTATGATGGGTGGAACTGGCATGATGAACGGTGACTTCCTCGATCCATCTTTTGTCTCTTCTGAGATGACCGTTTCCCCTGAACAAGCCTTCGAGTTTGCCCAGCAGTACCTGGATCAACAGTTTCCTGGATACAAAATGTCTGACGACGTATATCCCTTCTATGGATATTACACCATTGATATTTTAAAGGACGACCAACCAACTGGAATGCTCAGCATTAATGGATATAGTGGACAGGTTTTCCTGCATACATGGCACGGAACCTTCATCGAGATGTGGGAATAATCTGATCCCCTACATATTTTCCAGGGATTGGCAGCAATGCCAATCCCTATTTGTATGTAAAATAGGTTTGTAACGTATTTTTTGCGGAGATTGAGATGACTACAACCAAAATACTCATTATCGATGATGAATCTTCCATTCATAACGTTCTAAGCGCTTATTTGAAGGCGGAAGGGTATGAATTCAAATCAGCCTACGATGGACCAGGTGGATTGGAGACTGCTCGGTCTTTCAAGCCGGATATCATTGTCCTGGATGTCATGCTTCCGGGTATGGACGGAATAGAACTTCTGGCCAAACTGAGACGTGAATCGAATGTCTATGTGATCATGCTTACCGCCCGATCCGAAGAAACGGATAAAATCGTCGGACTTTCGGTCGGCGCGGATGATTACCTTACCAAACCATTCAGCCCGCGAGAACTTGTTGCACGCATTAAAGCTGCTCTCAGGCGCATGCAGAACCCGACAGACAGTATCGGAGAGCGTACGGTTCTCAGTTTCGCGCATCTTCGCATTGATGTTGAGGCAAGACGGGTTTGGGTTGGCGAAAACCTGATCGACCTGACATCGATTGAATTCGATATCTTACTTGTCCTTGCCCAACATCAAAGCATGGTCTTAAGCCGGGAACAGCTGCTGGAGAAAATCTGGGGATTTGATTATTTTGGTGACACACGCGTAGTAGATGTTCATATCGGTCACATTCGCCAAAAACTGGGGACTGAATCATTGATTGAAACAATTCGCGGCGTGGGATATCGCTTTGAGGATAAATAGGTGATTCCATGATAAAGTTTATACGCACGCACCTTACTTGGAAGGTATTTCTTTCTTATCTGCTCGTTGTTTTTATTGGCGGTGTCGTACTTATCACAGCCGCCAGTCTGTCTGTCCCCGCGGCGTTTGAGCGGCATCTCGTTAGCATGGACGAAATCATGATAAACGGAAATATAGATGGCAATAATGAGCAAATGGTATCAGAGTTGTTTTCACAATATAAAAAAGCAGTTTTCGAGGCAATGACTTATGCAACGCTCGCAGCCTTAGTTGGGGCTGTATTGGCCAGCTTTTTGATCAGTCGACAGGTGGTCACCCCTACTTTGCAGATGATGAGCCTTAGTAAGCGTATTGCGGAGGGAGAATACGAAGAGCGATTGTCCCTCCCTGGTGGCCAACAGATGGACCAAATCGATGAACTAGGTCGCCTGGCACTCAGTTTCAACCAGATGGCAGATAAACTAGAGAAGACTGAGACGATGCGCCGAGAGTTGATCGCGGACGTAACCCACGAATTGCGGACACCACTTACCGCAGTCAAAGGGTACCTGGAAGGGATGACGGATGGGATCTTACCTGCCGACCCGGAAACTTACCAGCAAATTCACTCAGAAATTAACCGTATGCAGCGATTGGTCAATGATTTACAAGAGTTGAGTCGTGTGGAGGCAGGGGCTTTTCAATTAATGCTCACGCCTGTTTCACCAGCCAGTCTGATCGAAAGAATTCAGAACACTCTAGGTCGCCAATTCGAAGAAAAAAACATTCAGTTTGAGATAAACATGGAGCCCAACCTCCCCGATATCAATGTGGATAAAGACCGGATCATCCAAGTGTTGACCAACCTGGTGGGAAATGCGCTTCAATATACTCCCAATGGAGGAAAGGTCACTCTCCTCGTCCGCCGGGAATCGTACGATGTGCTTTTCTCAGTTATAGACAATGGTATTGGAATCTCCGCGGACCAAATCCCCTTGATTTTCAACCGCTTTTACCGCACAGATAAGTCCCGTACAAGGACAAGTGGGGGTAGCGGCATAGGTCTGACCATCGCCAAGGCTCTGGTAATAGCGCATCAAGGGAAAATATGGGCTGAGAGTAAGGGTGAAGGTAAAGGCAGCACTTTTTCATTCCTGATCCCCCTCTCTAAATAGAAGTAGGATTGCCCCCATAATCCTTTAACAAAACTTTATAAACCCTTGACTTATCCTTCATCCTGAAATGTTAATATTGATCTGTAAGTAAGAACAAACCTCTCAATATAAGGAATATGAAAGGATGAAACATTGTGATGATGGGCTATTGGTTCGGTGGTATTGGATGGATTTTTTTGATCATCAATCTCGTTCTGATAATTGGAGCGTTCATCGCTGTGGTGTTTCTGGTCATCTGGATCGTGAAACAATTGAGCAATAACAATCCGGGGCAAGCGCTAAACAATGATGCTGCGTCCGCGGTCGAAATTGCCAAGGAACGGTACGCAAAAGGCGATATCACCCGCGAAGAATATCAAAAGTTATTAATTGACCTGGAAAGAGGTAGGTGAAAGATGATGGGTTTTGGAATGATTGTCGGCATGTTGGTTTTTTGGGCTCTTATCATTGTTCTGGCTGTATTGTTGGTGAAAGAGTTGTTTAACTCGAATAGCAACCGATCAAGAGACAATGTCCATAGAGCGAGTCAAATCCTGGATGAAAGATATGCCAGGGGTGAAATAAGCCAGGAACAATACCTGACGATGTTGAAGGATATTAACTAAACGACTAAACCAAGGGAGATCAAGCCTTATCTGCGCGACTTGACCGTTCTTTACTAGATAATTCTGACAAAAAAAGAAACTAACTAAATGAGAAAAGCTCAGGTTTTAACTGTTTATGGCAACGCCTCGAATTCAGGCACTGGTCGACCTTCCGCCTCAGCTTCCGTTGAAGCGATTCCATTTTCACGAATATCGTCAATTAACCAGTTCATTTCTTTGATCTCACGACGTTGTGCTTCAATAATTTCATCGGCAAGTTCCCGAACGCGTACATCTTCAATTTCCGAGCGTCCACTGGTCAAAATAGCAATCGAGTGATGTGGGATCATGGCTCGCATGTATGATGAGTCTTGTACTGTCGTCTGACTGCGTACGAGAAATAACGCCAGCAGAAAGACCAACAGACTACCTATATATATCGCTAAATTCTTCTTGCGATCGTTATACATGCCACGCATAAAGGTCAGCATTATAACTGCCATCGCTGCCCCCATGATAATTGTCATGAAAAAGCGCGTCTCACTCCATTTAACGTGAGATAATTCGTAGGTATTGAGATACATCAGACCAAACATGACGATCATTGAAGTGGCGATCATTGCGCCAAAAATAATGTAGTTTGATTTTTTTTCTCTTCCATTGCGCTCTCCTTTAGGTTCCGGCTTATATAACACTCGTGAACTGTTTTCCGATTAGGTAAAGGTGATTGATCCCTCATTTACCTTGAGATGCGATGCTCGTATTTGATCGTGTAAAATGTACTGTTTTAGTTGATACAACCAGAGCAGCCATCTATTTCAGTATATCATTTTCACGCTCGCATATGCGTTGCACATATAGCCTTGCAATCTCGGTAATAATCACAAGGACTTCATTCAGATTTACGACTAAGTCATTTCTGTCAAGCTGATTTACTTGAAGTTAGTGGGAGTTACTGCGTCTTTTGTCAATATTCTCAAGCTCAAAATTCTTATGTCCCTAGGAGTGCATCCCGAAATGACAAAACGGGTAAAACAACGAACCTCTTGGATCATGCGGATGGGTAGCATAAACCTCGGCAAAACCGTATACACATGGTCTGGTGTAGTACTGTTACTAAAGAGCCTCCAGAAATGAGGTCAATTTTTAATTTTTCTGAAAGAATGGTAAGTCATTGCTTTATTCTGCTTCGTGGGCACGCTTCTCAGAAGTATTGAAACTACCCCCTAATTTTTATCTACGTCTTGCAGTTGTTGGTTGACCACAGCCAGTTGATTTTCCAGCCATGCTTTGCGCTGGGTTATTGCTGCTTTAATATCAGGTTTCGGCGCATCATTTTGCCTCATCCCCCAACCAAAACCACCGCGGAAGAAGCCGCGCCCTCTGTTACGACCGGCATAACCTCCGGCGTATCCTGCTCCATATCCTGCTCCGCAAGGTCCCATTCCTCGTCCATTCGGGCCTGTTCCTGTCGGTCCAGTTCCATTAAATCCAGGCATTTTATTCTCCTTTACCTCTTAACTAATTATCGTCTATTCATCCGGCTTCCGCGCCGGCGTCCTAACAGACGTCCAATTGTGGAATTCCACGCCCTGCCGCCCCAGCGTAACGCGCTGCCAGGCGTAGGGGTTGTAGTTGGGATCTTCTCATTGTCAGCACCTGTTGATCCGCAATTTCCCAAGCCTCGTCCTGTCTGTGAGCCTTGACCCATAGGTCCGGTTCCATCTCTTGCAGGCATAATTACCTCCTTTTTTCTAACTCTTCATCAATAACTTCCGGATAATTCCTTCGGTTTTTTCTAATTCTTGTTTCCAATACTGCAGTACCTCTTCTCCTTGTGAGGTAATCTGGTAAGTTCGTCGCGGAGGACCTTGTGTCTGATCAGTATCCCAGTCCGATGAAATCCATTGCAGGTCTTCCATTTCGCGTAGGGTTCTATAAACAACGCTGGCGTGAATGGTTGCCATGTCTAATTCACTGAGTTTAGACAAAAGATTATAGCCATGACCTGGCTGTTCCATGATCAAAAAAAGCAATGTGGGCTCCAGCAGGGATGTGACAAGGGGGGAATGACGATCTTCACCCTTTGAACCTCCTCGGAATGCCCAACCTCTTCCGTGTCTTGGCATAATTTTGTGTACCTCCATTCCTTTACAAATAGAATAACCCATTATTCTATTAATGTCAATAGGTTAATAAAGATTATTCTCAAAAAAGGCCAGGATATTCTGAACAGATTGGTAAAGAACGCTTGCATTATCAAGAATTAATACTATAATATTGGGAAACGCAATAACAATAACGGTTGATTATGCCCATAAGAATGATAAGAATCGAAATGGTTGAATTAATTAAAACAAGCAAATTCCATTGTTCCCTCATTCGGAAGTAGCTAGATGAATTTCTATTCTGCAAATAATTACGCAAATACTGAACCTCCCTCCGCAGATCTTTTAGTCGGTAAAAGACTGAAGGATATGCGTACCGGCAGAGGTTTATCTTTGCGCATATTAGCGGAAAGAAGCGGCTTGAACATTAATACACTAAGCTTGATCGAAAATGGGAAGTCCTCTCCATCGGTAAGCACTTTACAGCAATTGTCTCAGGCGTTGGAAGTGCCCATTACTGCTTTCTTTGAATCAGAACCGCTTGAGAAAGAAATTGTTTTTACACAATTCGATGAGCGTCCCACCCAGGTTTTTGGTTCGACTGAGATGCAAAATCTGGCAAAAGATCTGATCAATAATTCTGTGCAACCATTTGTGGTGACATTGCAACCAGGAATGGGGAGTGGCGATCAAACGATTGTTCACACTGGTTTTGAATTTATCTACTGTCTAAGTGGAACGATCCAGTACAAGGTCACAAACCAGGAATTCACGCTCATGCCAGGCGACAGCCTGGTGTTTGAAGCTCATAAACCGCATAGTTGGGAAAATACCGGGGATGTTCCCAGTCAAATTTTATTAATTCTTTATCCAACTGATGAAAGAGAAAAACTGGGCGGACAACATTTTTCGCTCGAGGTTTTAAAAAAGGAGATAAATATGAAAATTGCAACAATAACAGATAATGGAAAGACAATCAGCCAGCATTTTGGACGGGCACCATACTACATGGTGTTCACCATCGAAGAAGGGGTGGTCACCAACAGGGAAATGCGCGACAAAATGGGTCACAGCCAATTCCATAGCGAAGAACATGGCGAGGAATCCCATGGGGCAGGGCATGGAATGGATTCCCAATCCCACAACAAACATGTCAATATGGCCAACGCAATTGCAGATTGCAAAGCGCTGTTGTGTGGTGGGATGGGTATGGGCGCTTATGAGAGTATGCGCCGATTAAATATTCAACCCATCGTAACGGACCTGCGCGACATTGAGGAAGCAGTGCAAGCATTTATTGATGGCAAGCTTGTTGACCATACGGAGTTGCTGCACTAGCACTGGAGTTGGTACTTATAAAAACTACTATTCGGTTGGTGTTCCGCGAGAAATCAGGGATACCAACCGATAATCATCATAAGGAGAACCTATGAAATTAATAATTTCCGCACAGAATTCATCCCTTGAGAGCCAGGTCGACAGTCGATTTGGTCGATCTCCATGGTTGATATTGTTCGATACTGAAACAAGCCAGTGGCAAGCCTTTCAGAACCCAGGTGTCACCCAATCGGGCGGTGCTGGAGTAGCTGCAGCGCAGTTTGTTGTGGACCAAGATGCCGATGTCGTCATAAGCGGTGATTTTGGCCCGAACGCTTCCCGAGCCTTCCAGGCTTCAAAAACTGAAATGCGTCTTTTTATTGAAAGCACAACAACTGTTCAAGAGGCAGTAGATCAGTATAAGAATGATCAATTGTCGAAGTTCAAATAAGCACTAAGCAGGAGGTGTTTGTGCAAATTGCAGTCGCCAGTGGAAAAGGCGGTACAGGTAAAACGACCATTGCCACCAGCCTTGCACTAAGCCTGGCAAGTTTAGCAAAGGTTCGCTATTTTGATTGCGACGTAGAAGCGCCTAACGGACATTTATTTCTAAAACCGATATTCTCCGAAAGCACTCCGGCAAACATTTGGATCCCGCAAATTCAAACCGAAAAATGCACTGCTTGCGGCCGATGCGTGGAAGTATGTCAATTTCACGCACTGGCACAAGTCGGGACAAACATCCTGGTATTTCCGCAATTGTGCCATGGTTGTGGAAGCTGTACATGGAATTGCCCTGAGAACGCCATTGTCGAAGTTCCTAATCCAATTGGGACCTTGGACCGGGGAATGGCTATGGAAAATGTCGAATTTTTCCGCGGGCAATTGACTATCAGCGAACCGATGGCAACACCCATAATCCGACGGTTAAAAAAGTTGGAGCAACCTTCACCAGACACCATTGATATTTATGATGCCCCGCCTGGCGCTTCCTGTTCGGTGGTTGAAACCCTTCGGGGGGTTGACTTTGCCCTGCTGGTCACTGAACCAACTCCTTTTGGATTGCACGACTTAAAGCAAATGGTTGGCATTTTAAGCGATATGAATATCCCTTCCGGAATCGTCATCAACCGGGATGGCATCGGTGATGATTCCTTGAAAGATGTTTTGCAGGAGAGTAACATTCCGATTTTATTGCGTGTGCCTTTTGATCGCTTGCTGGCAGAAAACCTGGCGACCGGGCGAACCTTGGTCGAAGTTTATCCCAATTATCGGGACATTCTGAGAGAGGTTTATCAGCGGATTACAGAAATAATAGGGGGAAAAATACAATGAACGCGCAGAATAGTCGAGCAAAACAATTGATCATTCTGAGCGGCAAGGGCGGCACCGGGAAAACCAGCATTAGCGCTGCCTTCGCGCATTTAAACGCTGTTCACATAAATTCGCACCCCATGGTATTTGTAGACGCAGATGTGGATGCCGCCAATTTAAGCCTTGTTCTCCAGCCAGACAACCTAGACCCGAAAGAGTTCTGGGGCGGATCGCTGGCAGAGATTGATCCTGAAAAGTGTATCAATTGTGGGGCATGTTCCCCAGTCTGCAGATATGATGCCATCTTCCCGGATCCCAATAATGACCAGGTGCAGTGGGTCGATCCGATTGCCTGTGATGGATGTGCCGCCTGCGTATATGCCTGTCCAGTGGATGCAATCAGTATGATCAGGCAGCAGGAAGGCAACTGGTTTCAGTCAAAGACTTCCTTCGGATGGCTGTTTCATGCGGAATTATTCCCGGGAAGGGAAAATTCTGGCAAACTGGTCACCCTGATCAAACAGCAAGCGCGTTTATTTGCCGAGGATACGCAGTCACAAGGCGTGGTCATTGACGGTCCGCCTGGCATTGGCTGCCCGGTCATTTCTGCCTGTGCCGGCACAGATTTGGGTTTGCTTGTGACCGAACCCAGCCTGATGGGTCTGCATGATCTCAAACGAGTTTTGGGAACACTGCGTCATTTTCATGTGCCGGCTGTCATTTGCATCAATAAAGCCGATATCTATCCGGAAGGGACAAAGGCAATCCGGGAATTTGCTGCAATGGAGGGCATTGAAGTAATTGGTGAAATCCCCTATGACGAAGACATTCCCAGGTCAATGATCGAAGGTAAGCCTTTCACTTTATTGTTCCCAAATTCTTCAGCTGGCAAGGCCATTCAACAGGTATGGGAAAAGACTATCCGCCTACTTCAACTCGAGGAGGAATGACGATGGATCAAGCGGCGTTGGAAAAAAGCGTTATCGAAAAATTGAGTACAGTAATCGATCCGGAAACCGGCGTCGATGTTATGCGGATGAAGTTGGTTATGGATCTTGCGATTGATGAGAACGGGAAGGCCAGCTACATATTTCGACCTTCGTCGCCCTTATGCCCGCTTGCGGTGCCTCTTGCGATGATGATCATCAAGGCAATTAATGAAGTTGAAGGCATCACCGGGCAAAGCATAACTGTTGTCGATTATGTTGAAGCAGAAAAACTTAATGAGATTCTTCGTGCAGTTTTAAAATAAAGGAGACATGATGGAAAATAAAGTAAAGATAGGGATCATAATCTGTGACCGGTATCGGACATGCGCGGGCGGAAAATGCCTGAGATCGATGCGAAACCGGGAAGGCGCTTTCAGTATTTACGCTGACTCTGATGTTGAATTGGTCGGTTACACCACCTGCAATGGATGCCCAGGCGGAAACATTGAATATGCCGGCGACGAAATGGTGAGAAACGGGGCGCAGGTGATCCACCTTGCCACTGGCTTACTGGTAGGATATCCACCTTGCCCCTATATTGATACTTTCAAAGATTTTCTTGAGAAGAAATATGGGGTAAAAGTGGTTTTGGGCACACATCCTATCCCACAAAAGTATTTGGATATGCACACGCAACTTGGTACATGGGAGGATCCGTCATGGGGTCCACGCCTTTCTGCCACGCTTGCAGATGAATTGGTGCGGAAAGCGTATAACTAGAGAGGCGTGAAATGATCGCATTCGGACCGGTACCCTCCCGTCGATTGGGTTATAGCCTCGGGATCAATAATATTCCTGCCAAGTACTGCACTTATTCCTGCGTGTATTGCCAGGTTGGCAGAACCACTCACATTACGCTTGATCGGCAGGAATTTTACCCGGTCGATCAGATCCTTGCTGAGGTTGGGCAAAAGGTTACCGAAGTAGCACAGGCTGGAAAAAAGATCGATTACCTGACGCTTGTCCCGGATGGAGAACCAACCCTGGATATAAATTTGGGTAAAGTCATCAGCGGGCTAAAGCAATTTGGAATACCGGTTGCGGTGATTTCAAATGCTTCCTTGATCGATCAGCTCGATGTCCAGGAAGAGCTTATGAAAGCAGATTGGGTATCCTTAAAAGTGGATTCTGTCGATGAGAAAGTATGGAGAAAGATAAACCGACCTCATCGCCGCTTGTCTTTGGATAGAATCCTTGATGGAATACGTTCCTTCAAAACGAAGTATCCCGGTAAGCTGGTAACTGAATCGATGCTGGTAGCTGGTTTGAATGACACCGAAGAAACCACGCGGCAGTTATGCGATTTTTTGCTTGAAATACAACCTGTCAAATCTTACCTGTCCATTCCCACCCGTCCACCAGCCGAGGTGGAAGTGACAACGCCTTCACCCGAGGCTCTCCAGCAGATCATTGAGATCTGTTCCGAGAAGGTTCCATTTGTGGATTTACTTTTTGAATCAGAAGTTGGGGATTTCATTTCTACAGGAAACCTTGCGGAAGACATCCTGAGCATTACCGCGGTTCACCCTTTGCGTGAAGAGGCATTAAGAGATATGGTCTCAGTGGTTGGAGGCATATGGCAGGTTGTGGAAGAGCTGTTGTCTACGGGGAGGATCTCTGCCATTCGTTACCGGGATGAACGATACTTCCTGCGTCATTTCAAGGATATTCGAAGGAGAAACGCCGAACCTTTTTAATAAAGTCTGAAGCACCATAATGAATAGGTGTAAATTAGGGCGGATCGATCGCTGTCGCTCTGGGGGTGAGTAATATTACCATTGACGTCGGTTATTCGCGTTTGACCACTACCAGTTATAATTTTCCTAATCCGAAACGGAAAAATTGCTGCAGATCAGGTTGTAAAGAATCTGGGAAAGTGGTAATAAATCACATTTTTTTGATTATTAAGTAACGTAATTAACCTAAGCTTGTGATTTTTGGCAGACGTAAAAACAGAAATCCCAGCAAAAGGAATAAGGAGAGTCTGAAGTGCAAATTCGAGCCATCCTCAACCCCAGCACCTATCATGGCACACATCAAAAACCGCCTTTTTTTGAAGGCTGGTACTTCAAGATGGTCAGCGCTGATGAAAAAAGCAAAATTGCGATCATCCCGGGAATTATTCTGGGTAAGGATGAGCACGCTTTTGTACAAGTAATCGATGGCTCGGATGGGCACACCGAATACTTTACGTTCCCACTCGAACAATTTCAGGCCGATTTTCCACAATTTCGATTAGCAATTGGCGCGAATCAATTTGATTCATCTCACCTCGTAGTGGATATCAGCCAACCTGAGGGGCAATTATTTGGCGAAGTTAAGTTTGGCAAGCTAAACCCCTGGCCGGTGACCTTTTTCTCTCCGGGTGTTATGGGGTGGTTTGCGTGGGTGCCGAAAATGGAGTGCTATCATGGCGTGCTGAGTTTTGACCATTCCCTGCAAGGCACGCTCACCCTCAATGGAAAAGAGATGGACTTTAACGGTGGTCGTGGTTACATTGAAAAGGACTGGGGTAAAAATTTCCCTGATGCATGGGTTTGGTTTCAAAGCAATCATTTCAAAAACGCTTCTGCCTGTATCACAGCATCGGTCGCGATCATCCCCTGGCTTGGCAACAGCTTCAAGGGGTTTATTGTTGGTTTTTGGCTGGATGGCAAACTCTACCGATTTACGACCTATCTAAACAGCAAAATCGAATCGCTCAAAATTACAGAAGACCATGTTGTATTGGTGTTGCGAAACCGCACTCACCGCCTGCAGCTCAACGCGCGTCGTGCTCAGGGCGGGTTGCTGCGCGGACCCACCCCTCAGGACATGGGCGGACGTGTGATGGAAACGCTAAGTGCTTCCATTGAGGTCAAGCTTGAAACCCTAAAAGGTGATCTGATTTTTGAGGGCACAGGTGAACACGCCGGGCTGGAAGTGGTCGGTGACTTGCAGCGGCTATTGGCGTAAAAGGATTTGCGTTACAGGATACCCATCAGACTATATTGCAAATATTATTCGATTTTTTTGCTCTGCGTTCTAAACGTATTGCTAGGTGACGATCAAACCAGCTAATTAAGTAAAACCTGTTTCTACAGACGTTTAAAAACGGGCTAAAATACAACTATGGAATCGACTGAAAAAGACACAAACAAAGAACAAACTGAAGACCTGGAGCCGGTGTTCGAGAAGCGAGCTGAATCGAACGAGCCCGCAGGTAAACATTCCGATTCGCCACCCTGGGGTTGGGGAACAAAACTGATTGTTGGAATATTACTGGTTGTTGGTTTTCTGGCTTTGGTATTCCGTTTTAATGATTATTTCAAATTAGTCCTGACTGCTTTTTTACTGTCTTTTTTGCTTTATCCAATTTGCGACCTGCTGCGCAAGGTGGCACGCTTGCGTTGGCGGGTTTCAGTGGTGATCGTTTATTTTTTATTGGCAGGTTTGGTTGCGTGGTTGATTGCAAGGGGAGGCACCTCCCTAGCTAAACAGGTGCAAAACCTGTTTCAGACACTTATTGACAATATAGATAACATCACGGTGTTGTTGGAGGAATGGTCCGGTCAAACGCTCATGTTCGGTCCTTTCACATTCACTACTCCGCAGCTCGATTTCGAGTTGATTGGGGGATGGATTTCTGAGAGCTTGCAGCCAATTGCCAGCCAGGCTGGCACCATTGCGACGACTGTAGTTGGCAAAGTGGGCGGGTTCCTGGTTAATTTCGGTATTACTTACATGGTTTCCTTCTTTATTACATCAGAGACGCAAGGTGCCAAACGAAGGCTCATCAATATCACTATCCCCGGTTATGAAAAAGATTTCCGCCGTCTTGGTTTGGAAATCGGAAAAATCTTCAATTCCTTTATCCGCGGTGAGTTTACAGTAGTCAGCATCGCCATCATCACTTACTCGCTTCTGCTGGGCATCCTGGGGCTGCCCTATTTCTTCGTCCTGGCGTTGATTGCTGGGTTGGGGCGCTTTGTTCCATACGTGGGAGCTGCGCTTGGATGGATTTCCTTTTTTATCGGCGCGCTGCTGCAGGACCCCACTCCCTTTGGACTAACCAACATAGTCTATGGATTGCTGATTTTTGGGATCGCGGTTGTGATCGATACGGCATTTGATCAAATTCTGATGCCCAAGGTGATGGGTGACTCACTGCAAGTTCACCCGGCTGCCATCCTGATCTCTGCCCTGGTTGGCGCTCAACTGCTGGGCGTTTTGGGCATTATCTTGGCAGCACCAGCTTTTGCGACCTTGAAACTGATTTTGCGGTACAGCACTCGCAAATTATTCGATCGCGATCCATGGGAGGGGATGCAATATTACCAAAAACCCAATGAACCGCTTTTGATGAAAGGAATGCGAAAAGTTTGGGAGAAAATCCGAATTGTGTTGGAAAAACCCTGCGGCAAGGTTAGAGGCTGGTTCGAAAAGCAATTCCGCAGATTTAAAAGAGATAAAGCAAGTTGAAAACCTAAATTTCTCGTACGCTCGCTTGCGTTACACGAGCGGACGTGAGATAATCTTGTTATACTAACGGAGGTAAAGATGACTGAAAACGAACCTATCACAACTACAATCGCTGAAACCGAAAATTACCTGGCTTGGAAAGCAGAAGAACCGGATGGCGAAACCACTTATCATCTGGAACTCAACAATGTCACACTGCATTTCTTTACGGAAGAGTGGCAGGAGTTCCTCAAGTTGACTGAAATTATCGTCGACGAAGAACTGTAAACCACAATCATCCATCATTGACAAAAGCTTGCCTCTGGTAGGCTTTTTGTCTTTAAGTAAATAAGTCGCAGCCGGTTTTGAAAAGTTGAGGTCGTCATCGCGAGGAGCGCAGCGAAGCGGCGATCTGCCTTTTTGAATAGCACAAAAATCTAACGGCAGACTGCCACGACCCCTTCTTGCTACCAGAGGTTTAAGTATTTCCAGCAACGGGGTCTCGCAGTGACCGTGGATGGAGCCGGTTTTACGAAGAAAAAACCTCGCTTCCCAACTTCAGTTAATTGTATGATTTGACAAGTTGAGGTCGTCATCGCGAGGAGCGCAGCGATGCGGCGATCTGCCTTTTTGAAAAGGACAAAAAGCGAACGGCAGATTGCCACAACCGTTTCTTGTTACCAGAGGTTTTCGTATTTCCAGAAACGGGGTCTCGCAGTGACCGTGGCTGGAGTTTTATGTAGAAAGTTATGCTCGTGGGTTTGTGTGCACCGAAAACGTAAAATAAGTAGGCAAAGGCATAGGGTCTACTTGTAATTTGATGATGATCAGCGCTTGAATTTCATCCAGTCCAGGCGGCGGTTCAGTCGAAAACCAAGGCGCTCCAGGGTCTTTTCTGTTCGACCTTCTGGATATTCAAGACGGGTAATTCGACCCTGCCAATAATTGTTGAGAAAATCGCCTGCCAGGCAACTCAGAACTGCATCCTCATCCTGGTTTTCCGGGATTGCCAGCCAAAGATAGTCAGCGTTTTGCATCCCTCGCTGCCAGCTAAGCAAGCCAGCCAGCTTGCGCTCGTTGCGAACCGCAAAATGAGTTAGGTTTCCGGCCCAATCCCATGAAAAAGGATTCAACCACACCCACGGTTGGAACTGGCTGAAATTGACCGAGGCATACCAGCGCGTATCACCTGGATAAGCTTTTTCGAGCCATGTTTTGTGCAGAGCCCAATCGCCGAGCCTTCTTCCTGTCAGCTTGAATTGTGATGGGTCACAGGAGCCCGACGAGCGCAATTTTAACTGAGCCTGATCTAAAACCCAATTATTCACCCTGCGGATTACTTCAAAACCCAGAACAGAATACATATTCCGGGCAGCAAGGTTGTCACTGCCAACCTGCAGCCAAATTTCTGACGCACGTTTTTGCTGCGCATAACGCAAGGCGTGTTTGGTCATGGCAGTGGCAATGCCCTGGTGTTGAAATTCGGGTTTTACAGCTACATTGGCGATCAAGGCAATATGGCGCAGCTTATCCAGAAAAGAAACGATGTTGATATTGCCCACGATTTGATCATCTACAACCCAAACATAACCGGGTTGGCGATAACCACCAACCTGAATCAAACCCCATTGCGATTGTTGCTGGGCAGACTGGCGCATTTGGTTAATCACATTTTTGCTCTCAGGGTCGTTCTTCAGGTTAAAACTCTCTTCGATCAGCTTGATCACAGCATCAGCGTCGCGAGCAGGGTCGTAGGCTTTTAGACGACCAGGAGGCGTCAAAACAGATTCCATCATATGTCGATATTGTAAATCAAAGCGGGATTAAAAATAAAACCAGCTTCCGAAAGAAGCTGGTAGTCTGAAGGTTTAGTTGACGTCCGTGTCAGTAGATCTTGGCCTGCGGGCTCGGTAAACGATCCGGCCTCGATCCAGGTCATATGGCGACATCTCGACCCGGACAGCATCTCCCAGTAGGATGCGGATATAATATCGGCGCATTCGACCGGAGAGATATGCCAATACCTCATGGCCGTTATCAAGCTTCACCCGGAATTGTGTGCCCGGGAGGGCTTCGATAATGGTACCGTCTACGGTAATTTTCTCTTCTT
>CAZYIJ010000018.1:0-20415 GCA_964647425.1 uncultured Anaerolineaceae bacterium | reverse complement strand
CCAATGTGCTTTTTTGTAAAGCCCTATCGTCTCACATGTGTTTGAACTCGCTCAGCGATAGCCTTTTATACTTGTCGTCTTCTACAAAAAAACTTTATTCTACTGTGACCGACTTCGCCAGGTTCCTTGGTTGGTCAACATCCAAGCCATGAAAGGCGGCAATATGATAGGCAAACAATTGCAGTGGAATGATTGTCACAGCCGGGCTCAAAAGCCACGGTGTCTTAGGGATCCAGAAAATCTCATCTGCAATTGTCGGGATGAGTTCGTCACCCTCTGTGGCTACTGCCAAAACCTTACCACTGCGTGCTTTAGCCTGCTCAATCTGACTGACCATCTTGTCATACCAGGGATCTTGAGTGGCAATAACGACCACTGGCAAATCCTTATCTACCAAGGCGATCGGACCATGTTTCATCTCACCTGCTGGATACCCTTCAGCGTGAATATAGGATATTTCTTTTAATTTCAAAGCACCTTCATAAGCGATTGGCATGTTTACTCCTCTACCAATATACAACGCGCCTTTGATGTCTTTGTACCGATTAGCGATCTGTTTGACTGCTTTTTCGTTTTCCAGGGCTTTTTCAATCAAAGATGGTACTGTCAGTAACTCCTTAACCAATTCTAACCGCCTATGATGGTCTATTGTCCCTCGCAGATCCGCCAGGTAAACCGCAATCATGTATAAATCAAGAATCGGTGCAGTGAAAGCTTTGGTCGAAGCCACCCCAATTTCAGGTCCCACTTGCATTGAAATACAGCCATCAGCTATGCGCATCGCCTGAGAGCCAATCGCGTTCACAATTGACCATAAAGCGGCACCCTTTTTCCGCGCTTGCTCCATTGCTGCCAGCGTATCAGCAGTTTCACCAGACTGGGAGATCGCCAACACTACGGTTCCATCATCTAAAATAGGGTCGCAGTAACGAAATTCAGATGCAACCATAACTTCAACCGGGATTCGAGCAATATGCTCAATCAGGTATTTGCCGACCATACCGGCGTAAGCAGCCGTTCCACAAGCCGTGATAACAATTTTCTTAATTTCTTCGGCTTTTTCTTTCGTTAATTTCAAACCTGGCAAAACGATCCGATATTCCTCAAAATCCACCCTGCCGCTCAAGGTATCTGACAAGGAGCGCACCTGTTCGTGAATTTCCTTTTGCATGAAGTGGCGATACTTACCCTTCTCCGCAAAAATGGGGTCCCAGGGTATGTTTTGAATTTCAGAGTCAACAGGGTTGCCTTCCAGATCTTTAATTGAAAATCCATCTCGATAAACAATTGCAAATTGACCAGATTCCAAGAAGGCAATTTTTCGGGTGTGGCTCATGATCGCAGGAATGTCGCTGGCGATAAACATCTCATTTTCACCAATTCCAAGCGCAACTCCACCGGCATTTCCCAACCTAGCCGCTATCAACTTTTCGGGTTCTACGGTAGACATCACAACCAATCCATGAGCGCCTTTGATCATTTTGAGCGCTTTTTGAACAGCGGTAGCAAGGTCGTTTGTTTCGTTGTAGAATATTTCAATAAGATGAGCGATGGTCTCAGTATCCGTTTCAGATTTAAAATCAACTCCTTCAGACACTAATTCTTCCTTCAGAGAGAGATAATTTTCAACAATACCGTTATGAACAATAACGATCCGACCTGCCATCCCCAGATGAGGATGGGCATTGAGCTCACTGGGGGCACCATGCGTTGCCCAACGGGTATGTCCAATTCCGGTGGTACCTTGAACTGGATACTTCTCAATCAGAGTTTCCAGTAATGCAACTTTACCGGCTGCTCTTCTGATTTCAATTTTTCCATTATCCAGAATTGCGATACCCGCAGAGTCATAGCCGCGGTATTCGAGTTTTTTTAGTCCATCGACAACGATAGGCGTGGCATCCTGTCCGCCAATGTAAGCAACAATTCCACACATAAGTGCTCCTCAATTTTTCTTTTATCTATCCTGGAAAAAGGGAGTTAACCCTGGAGGCATCCGCCGATCTATCGATTTTCCCATGTTGTCATGGTTAGTCTCCCCTTGCGGGAAGAAACCTCCCACCTCGTCATCTGCCGCAGCAGGTCAGGCGCTAAGTTTTCCAAGTGCGTCTTATTATACAGTAGAGTGCAACATACATACCGGCAACCATAAGCTTGTCCCATACTGCTAAGTTTCTTTGTTTTATTCAGAAAGACAAAGCATAATATCAGCCCTTACAATCCAAAATGTTCCCTTAGTGCCATGTAACTCTCAAGAGTATCGATGTCGCGTGCCATCCAGTCGTCCAGCCATAACAAGGTTGTGTGGGGGCAATCTCCAACGATTTGCCTTCCGCCAACATCACCCTCAAGCTTCTCGAACAAAGGGAAACATGCCGCCGGAAAATAAACCGGGTTCGCACGCCGATCATTGATAACCGGAACAATCACTTTTCCAGTCCGTAAACCCTCATCCACCACGCTGCTGATTAAATTTACCGAAATTTGTGGCTGGTCACAAAGCAAGAATACCGCCCCTTGAACCGGCTTGTCAATCGCTTTTATGCCTGCTTTGAGAGAAGTGCTTTGCCCTTCCTCCCAATCCTGGTTGACCACAACCTGAACTCCAGGAGCTTCAATTGTCCCCTGAATCAGATCGGCGTTGGCACCCAACATGATGATGACCGGATCAAGACCCGCCAAAAGAGCGGTCTTTATGATGGTATTGATCAGGTTTTTGTCCCGCCAGGGTAAGAGCTGCTTTATGTCACCAAAGCGGCTCGAACTGCCAGCTGCCAGGATTATTCCAGCAACGGATTGGATTTTCAATTCCTTACTCGTAATCCCAGAAGCCTACATTGTGTGCTGGCAATTTGCCAAGGCCTCGCAATACAACCTCATCTGTCAAAGGGAAGCGATTAAATCGAACACCGGTTGCCTGGTAAACTGCCTCGACCACGCCAGGAGCAAAGGGTAAGTAAGGCATCTCCCCAACCCCTCTGGCACCGTAAGGTCCGATTGGGTCAGCCAACTCCATGATCACACTCCGGGTTTTTTTGGGGATATCTTTGACAGTCGGGATGAGATATCTTGAAAGGCGATCGGTCAGGGCTTTGGCGTCCTTTTTCTTCCAATCTTCCATTAAGGTATACCCGCTCGCCTGCACCACGCAGCCTTCGATTTGACCTTCCACCAATTGAGGATTGATTGCCTGACCAACGTCATCAACGCTGATCACTTCGCGGAGCTGAACATTTCCGCTGCGAGTGTCAACGTCAACCAAGAAAGCCTGGGCTGCATATCCATAGGTAAAGTTCGGATAACAATGACCATCCACTGGATCTAATGGTGTCGTTTTGGGTGGTCGATAGACATACGACCCAATTGCCGGTCGGTTCCCCTCAGCCCATTTCTCCAGAGCCAGTTTTGCTGCACCGATAATGGAATTGCCGCCCATATGAGTCATGCGTGAGGCGGAAACGCTGCCAGAGTCAAGTGAAGTGGCTGTATCGGAATAGAAGGTTTGGATTTTACTCAAAGGCAATTCGAGAGCATCAGCTGCCATTTGGACGAAAACGGTGTGAACTCCTTGTCCAACTTCCGCACCGGCATGATAAAGTTTGGCGACTTCAATCTCCTGATCACCTTCCAAAACGATGGTTGCACCACAGTTCTCAGGGGCACCATAAGAAAAGCCTACGTTTTTATATCCACAAGCCAGGCTCCAGGCTGATTTAATGTCCGGGTTTTCAGATTTTGGCGGAATTGGTCTCTTCCAACCGGATTCCGTTTTTATCCAACCAGCTTCCAATGCACACCTTTCGGTCACTTCGCGAATGGTTACACCTTCCGAAATAGCTGAACCCATCGAGATGATCGAACCTTCCCTGAAAAGATTGCGCATTCGCAATTCAACCGGGTCCATCTCTAATGCTGCTGCCAATTTATCGATCTGCATTTCAGCCATAAAGGCAGCTTGCGGACCACCAAAACCACGAAAAGCCCCTGCAGGAATATCGTTGGTATAAACCGCATATGCATCGGTTGAAATATTTGGAATTTCATAAGGACCGGAGGCTAAAAGAGTAGCGTTACCGAGCACTTTGTTGGAGGTATACCCATAAGAACCTCCATTCGCCCAGATTTCGCATTGAGCAGCCAGGATCTTACCTTCTTTGGTTGCGCCCCACTTCGCTTTCATTGTGTAGGCATGACGTTTACAGTGCCCGAGAATGGATTCTTCCCGAGTCCAGACAATTTTCACAGGGCGGTCGATCCCTTTTTCATGTAAACGCATTACTGCCAGTCCAAGAATAATCTGCACAGACATATCTTCCCTGCCGCCAAAAGCACCCCCGATTGCAGGATAAATCACGCGCACCTTTTCGTTCGGAAGACCGAGAGCGTGTGCTGTTTGAGCTTGATCTTTGTGCGCCCACTGTCCAGCACTTACAATTGCGATCCTGTCCTCATCATCAACAAAGGCTACCCCTGCTTCAGGCTGCAGGTAAGCGTGTTCCTGAACCGGTGTCTGGTATTCACCTTCTACTATCACATCGCAGGCTTTGAAAGCTTCTTCGACATTTCCGAGCCTGACAACATTATGATGAAAGATGTTTGATGTGCGCCCCGGATGTAAAATTGTGGCGTCGTCTTTTAACGCCTCTCCCAGTGTTTTTACTATTGGGAGGTCCTCATACTCAACTTTGATCAAAGAAAGCGCTTTTTGGGCGATTTCTGCGCTCTCAGCAATAACCAGCGCAACCTGATCACCCTCGAAACGGACAATATCTGCTCCTTCTTTCGCAGAACCTGGTCCACAAAGAACTGGTTGATCATAGATAGAAAGACCGTATTCATTGACTGGAACGTCCTTGGCTGTCAGCACAAGTACTACCCCTTCCAGGGCTTGAGCAGCTGAAACATCGATGGAAAGAATTCTGGCGTGAACTCGCTTGGAGTATAAAACTTTCATGATCAGTTGGTCAGCAAAAGTAAAGTCGCCAGGGTACTTGGCTTTTCCAGTCACTTTGGCAAAAGCATCGATCCTGGTGTTGGATTTTCCGACTTCTTTCATAGCTCACCTCCAGCGTCCTCACAAGCAGCTTCAATTGCCTGGATAATTTTGTAATAGCCTGTACAGCGACACAAATTGCCTGAGATCGCATCTTTGATTTCGTCTTCGGTTGGATGGGGCTTTTCTTCCATCAATTTTGCAGCTGCCATCACGAATCCAGGTGTGCAATATCCGCACTGAACAGCACCATGATTGATGAACTCAGTCTGCACTGGATGAAGTTGACCTTCCTCTGCCAAACCTTCAATAGTGGTGATGGTTGCCATATGAGCTCTGGGAGCAGGTACCAAGCAACTGACCACGGCTTTGCCATCCAGGTACATCGTACAAGCCCCGCACTCACCTTCTTCACAACCAGGCTTTGCTCCCTTATAACCTACGCGCTCCCGAACAAAATTTAGGAGGGTACCCTTGATCTCTCCATCAAACTGCAAATGTTGCCCATTTATCGTGGTTTCAATATGTGATTGATCCCATTCTCCATTCGGGACGGCTTGCCAAGCTGCTCCCTGGCTTAAGGTAACTGGATCGATGGGCACTTTCTGATCCTGGCGATTCTCTGCTAACTCAGTCAAGGCATCTTCAACAATCACCTGCATCATATACTGACGGTAATCTGCGCCACCGCGGATATCGCTAATTGGTTTGGTATCAATCGCAGCTAATTCCGAAGCTTTTTTTATCGTTTCAGCGTTTAAGGCTTTTCCTTGTAGAAATTCTTCTGCTCCTACCGAGTGAATCACCGTAGGAGCGACGGAGCCCATTGTAACTGCAGCATTCACGATCGAATCACCCTGCATTTCCAGAAGCACACAGCAATTCAACGTTGAAATCGCCTGGGTTCTCCTAAGCGCTTGTTTTACAAAACTACCTTTTTGGCTGGCTTTCAGTGGTTCAAAGACTATCTCGGTAACCAATTCGTCTGGTCGTCTTACCGTTTTGCGCAAACCAAGGTAAAACTCGTTCAGGCGAACCTGTCTCTCTCCCTGGCTTGACAAAAGAATCAGGCTGGCATCCATTGCCATCAAGGGCGTGATCGTGTCGTTTGCTGGTGAAGCTGTGACAAGGTTGCCAATCACAGTTGCACGATTGCGTAATTGGGGGGATGAAACCCGGTAGCACGCCTGAAATAGCGGTGAAGCAAAATCCCGGATCAGACGTGATCTGAGAATATCATTATGGGTCACGTTTGCCTGGACATGAATTAGTCCGGTCTCATCCTGGTATATGGCGTCGAGATCTCTGACCCTGGAAATGTCAATAACATCTTCCAAACCAGGCCATTTGCCATCCCGGATCTCGATCATCAGATCAGTACCTCCGGCAATGATTTTTGTCTCGCTTCCAGTGTGACTCAACAGGTCAATTACCTGGTCAACTGTTTCTGGCATGTGATAGTTTTTCCACATAAGCATCTCCTGGCGCTGAATTTAGCTATTCCGAGCTTTAATTACTTCAGCCAAAATACTGATTGCAATTTCATCCGGCGTCTCAGCTTCAATATCTACTCCGATAGGTGATTTAATCTGGTCAATTTTTTCCCTGGATACACCTTGATCCAAAAGTCCTTTTTTGGTCGTTTCCCAACGCTTGATCGACCCCATCAGCCCAATGTAAGCTGGTGTGTGCTCTAGTATCGCAGGGAGACCAATAACGTCCACATCACTGCCTCGTGAAACACCCACGATATATACCTGTTTATCGATTTCTATTTGTTGCGGGATGTTTTGCATCGGTATTGGAAAAAATTCTACATCGCCGGGAATCTGCTCAGTGGTACATAATTCGGTTCGGTCATCAGAAACAATTACTCGAAAACCGAGCAACTGAGCAAATTTGGCAACCGACCGCCCGACATGACCAGCGCCCAGGATGAGCAAGATTGGACGAACAGACTGGGGTTCAATGTAAACCGTTATATCCCCTCCACAAATGCCCACTGGGTTTTTGCCACTTGGATCAAGGGTAAAGCGAAGGATTTCTGGTCGACCACTCTTGAGTGCCAACAAGGCCGCATCCACGGTCTTATTCTCGACCTCACCACCGCCAACAGAGCCATAAGTTTGTCTATCGGGATAAACCAACATTTTACTGCCGGCATGACGGGGAACTGCCCCTTTAGTTTCGATGACCACGCAAAGGCATACCGGCTGACCGTTTTTGGTTGCCTCATCAAGTTTTCCGTAAATATGTACCATCAGACCTCGAGTAAGGATAATATGATCGGCAGCAGCTGCTTCTTGCGAGAAACAACGTCCTGCGCCAATACAGTTCCATCCGGTAAGGGTTCGTAAGGCAATTCTTCCAAAGCCATTGGAGCATCCACAAAGATCAAGCGGCTTGAACCTTCAACTACATCAGTAATCATAAGGCCAGCAAAATCGAGCGCATTTTCCTTGATCAAACCAACCAAAGCCTGCCTTAAGGGATCTACATACTCGCTGATTTGATACAAATCGGTGGTTTCCACCTGGGCAATGGCAAATTTGTATCCACCGTTTTCGTAAATCTTCATATCTGTCCGGACGATCATATCCGGTTCCTGTGTCAACAATCCAGCACCGGCAGTTACAATACTCTCACCCCAACTCTGAATATTTTCATTTTCAAGTGGAGAACCCGGTACAAAAGCCCACCTTGCCAACACATTGGCGATCGCTTTATCTCGGGGAGTAGTGGTAGGTGAAGTAAGGATAAGCGTGTCAGAGAGCAAACCAGCTAACAGTAATCCAGCAATATTTGGCGGAGCGCTCAGTCCTGCTTCCGAAATTTGCTCTGCGACCAACGTAGAGGTGCTGCCTACGATATCAACTGTGAACTTGATTGGGCTATGAGTTGATTGATTACCCAAGCGGTGATGATCGAGGATTTCTAACAATTCGCTCTCTTCAAGGGATGCAATTGACTGCTGGGGCTCGTTGTGATCGACCAAAATCACCTTAATCCTGGGTGGATTAACAATATCCAGTTGCCGGGCTATGCCCAAATAGCGATGATTCTCATCCACCACCCAATATTCATTAAATTCCTGCCTGAGCAAGCGGTTGATCACATCTTTGATGCGTGTTTGCGGTTGGAATTTCGGAATATTTCGAGTGGCGGCTTCCCTGCATTGGATCTCCAGCATTTCAGAGATGGTCATATCTCTGAATTTAGGGTGTGGTCCGATAATTTTACGCAAAAAATCAAACATGCTTCCGCCAGTGACCATGCCGTACGGTGTTCCATCATCGTTCACCACCGGTGCGATTCCACCTGTTCGTGAAAGAATCGTCCATGCCTCGTTCAGCGATTTTTCAGGAGAAACAATATCAAGACGGCGCATGACAGAATCAAAACGAGGACTGGCGTCGGTTAGCAGCAGTGGAGGATCGATGCCAAGAGTTTTTAAGACGAACGAGGTTTGCATATTGATCGCGCCAGCACGGCTGGCAACTGTCGGTTCACCATCGCGTTCGCTGAGCAACCAGGCATAACCAATTGCCGAGGAAATCGAGTCAGTATCCGGATTGATGTGACCTGTTACGAAAATTCGGTCTGAAGTCTTTTTTTGATATATCCCTTTTTCCATTTGCATCTCACCTATCGTTTAGGACTCGCCAAACTTTTTCAGGGGTAACCGGGTTATCCAGAATATTTGCGCCACAAGCATCCAATACTGCGTTTCCTATCGCCGGAGCAGCCCCGTCAAGGGGAATCTCCGCCACTGCTTTGGCACCAAATGGACCAGTTTCTTCGTAGGTTTGCACAAAGATAGAGCGTATGGAGGGCATTTCGTCAGCCCTAAAAATGTGATAATCTACCAGGTCTCTTTCCCTGGGCTGACCCTTTTCGTCGTAGATCATCTCTTCGCAAACGCCGTAACCCAAGGCTTGCGCGACGCCACCCTCGATCTGGCCAGAAGCAGCGATCGGGTTGATGACAACTCCTGCATCAACCGCCATGATCAAATCCTCAACTGTGACCTGCCCGGTTTCAATATCAACTAAAACCGTCGCGAATTGTGCCGCGAAAGGTGGTGGTGAGTTTGGAGAAACGAACGATGCGCTTGCCATGATCTGCTTCTGATCTCGCCAATGCAGCGAATCCAGGGCGATTTCCGCCAGGCTGACCCGTTCACCGTTGGGTGCAGTGGCGTGGTTATCCCCTAAGAGGATTTCTTGCACGCTGAAATCAAATCCGCGATCCTTGAAAATCATCCCCGCTCTTTCTTTAATTTGCTCAGCAACTTTCTCTGCGGCTTTTTTGACCGCGGTACCTGAAATATAGGTGGTAGAAGAAGCGTAAGCGCCTACGTCGAAAGGTGTTGTGTCAGTGTCGGAGGATGTTACAATCACGTCCTCCACTCTCACACCCAAAACTTCCGCTGCGATTTGTGCCAGAGCAGTATCGCTGCCGGTGCCAAGATCGGTCGCCCCAACCAACAAGTTAAAACTGCCATCATCATTGATCTTTATGTGCGCTCCGCCCATGTCCAGATATGGAATAGCGGTGCCCTGCATGACTGTTGCAACACCGATCCCGCGGCGCAGGTGAGGTTTGCCGGCAACTGTATGCCAGGCTTCATTGCCAAATTTTTCGTCCCACCCAATAGCGGCTCTGCCCTGTCGAACACATTCTTCCAACCCAACTGTATGAACGATTTCAGGTACTGGTTCGCGCCCTTCATTCCAGGCAGTACTGAAGGGTTGGTATTCACCAGGTCTCAAGGCGTTCTTCAGACGGAATTCGATCGGGTCCATCCCTATTTTGCGTGCAATGGTTTCAAAGTGACGATCGAGCGGCCAGTAGCCTTGCGGAACACCATAACCTCGGTATGCTCCGGAAGGCGGTGTGTTGGTGTAAACAATATCAGCATAAAAGCGGATGTTTGGTTTCAGACGGTATTCTCCGTCGCCAACGTACAGACCCATGGATTTTTGACCAGTGTTACCAGTTACTGTCAGGGCATGACAGCCGTAAGCGCCAGTATCTGAAAGCGCGTACATTTCATTGGCAGTCATGGTTCCGTCGTTCTTGACACCGGTTTTCATGCGGATGTGCATGGGATGCCGGGAGCGGGAGGCAATAAACTCTTCTTCACGTGTCATTTCATAGAGTACCGGTCTGCCAGTCGCAATCGTAAGATGAGCAGCAACGTCTTCAATCAACACTTCCTGCTTGTTTCCAAATCCACCGCCGATGCGGGGTTTGATGACCCGGATGCGCTTTACAGGCAAACCAATCACCGGTGCAATCATTCGGCGCACATGGAAAGGCACCTGTGTGCTGGTTCGGATAACCAGGCGATCGTCCTCATCCCACCAGGTCAGCACAACATGCGGCTCAATGTGAACCTGCTGCACTTTTGGAACAGAATATTCCTCTTCAAAGATTTGATCAGCTTCAGCAAATCCTTTCTCGACATCGTTGATATCTATCCGGATTTTGGCTGCCAGGTTAATAGCGGGATCTGAGTCGCCAAAATTGAGGTATTCAGGTTCGTCGTGGATGACTGGTGCACCTGGTTTCATCGCCTCACGTGTGTCGATAATGGGTGGAAGTTCTTCATATTCCACCTTGATCAGGCTGAGAGCTTTATCCGCAATTTCCAAAGTTTCTGCCGCAACCATGGCAACCCGGTCACCAACAAAACGGACTTTGTTATCCAAAGAGAAGGTATCCAGTGGTCCTGGAATGGGGTCAGACTGACCAGCTGTGGAGTGAACTACCCGGGGCAGGTCTTCCCAGGTCAATACGGCAGCGACCCCTTCAAGTGTCTTTGCCTGGCTCGTATCTATGCTCTTTATAAGTGCATGGGCATAAGGCGAGGCCAAAACTTTCGCATATAGCATGCCTGGCAGTTGCAAATCGGCTGTAAATGCTGGTTTCCCCTGCACCAGTTTTGCAGCATCGACTTTAATTTCAGATTTACCGATTGTGGCAGTGGCTTCGCGTTGATCAAGCGTGAATATTTCAGGTTCATAAGCTGAAATGTCAGTCTTTGAAGTAACACTTTCAGAATTTGCCAGTGCCCGGATTTTTGCGGCAGCAGCCAGAATCGCCTGAACTGGTTTGACATAAGCTGTGCATCGGCAAAGAACACCCGATAACGCCTCACGAACTTCTGCTTCCGTTGGATCTGGGTTTGCATCCAGCAGCGCCTTGGCTGCCAGGATCATAGCAGGCGTGCAGTAGCCGCACTGTACCGAACCGCTTTCAATAAATGCTTGCTGCAAGATGGAATAACCATTAGTTTTTTTCCAACCTTGTTGGGGATGTTCCCCTGCATTTTCTATGGTTTCAATCTCGTGTCCCTGGGCTTGAAGCGCAAAGTACATGCAGCTATTGATCGGTTTTCCGTCCATCAAGACTGTACAGGCACCGCATTCTCCTTTAACACAACCACCAGATTTTGCGCCCAGGAAACCAAGCCTGCGCAAAACATTGAGAAGTTTTTCTTCCGGTCTGATCTCAATTTGAAATTCTTTTTGATTGATGCTAAGAGTTAAGTTCATTTCGCCTCCTGAGAGTCAGCCTGAAGGTGCAGTTTTTGAAGGGCTCTTGAAAGCAGCACTGCCCCAACCTCCTGGCGATACTCTGCGCTTGCCCAATCGTCCTCTGAGTCAACCAACACCGTTCCAAGTTCAACATGGCCATCCTCAGTATCCGATAATCTAAATCCCGGTTTTACTTCCGCACTACCTCCAACTGCAATATTGATCACACCTTCTGCTAATTTAGCAGCTGCAACACAAACAATTGGCAAATCTTTAGGACTTCTCCCAATGCTCTCAAATGCGAGATTCAATGGTTCAGGAATAACAACCTCTATCACTATTTCATTTAATAGTCTCTCACTCAAATAAGAATTAAGTGAAACTACTTCCTGCTTGCCAAGAAGCTTAACGTTGGCGTCCAGAGCTAAAAGACAAGTTAGAACCGGAGAACGTCCGGTTGAATGAGCAAGAAAATTGCTTAGACTGAGGCTGTTGCGGACATTGAGACCATACTCTATGCTGAGTGCTTCACTGAAATCAGGCAAGGCTAAGCATTCCTCCAAGATTTTCAATGTTACGAGTCCGCCAATCTTCAAACCTTCATCATCACAGAATGCTTCTTCCATACCAGCATCCTGCAGATCGATCAAGATTTCTACCCCATCCCTTGACTTGGGCTGAAAGTCTCCTCCTAAAAGGAATTGCGCGTGATCGCCGAATTGTTCATTCAACGTCAGCGCTTCATCCAATGAAGCAGGTCGTATATATTTTATATTTTTCTCAGTCATTTGGATACACCTTCCACCCGGATTCTTCCAGGTTGTTTTCCTGGATCAATTTTTCAGTAACCTCAACGAAAAATGCCTCGCAGGTTGCCAATATTTTTCCATCGGTTCTTTGTATTTCGCTGTGCCCGACAGCCATCCGTCCGCGTTTTTTAATTTGTTTCCCAATTGCAATCAATGGAGTATTGGTCGGGACTGGCTTAAGGTACTTAACTTTTAATTCACTCGTGACCATAAAACGATTAGGGTCGTCTGTGGTCACTGCCCTGCCAGCTGTCTCGTCCAAAATTGCAACAATATTGCCGCCGTGAACCATTCCGGGATAGCCGGCATAGTTTTCGGAGATACTGAATTGAGAAACCACATCGCCATCATCGTCGACGAAAAATTCCAATTTCAACGAAATCGGGTTTTCTCTCCCGCAGACATAGCAGCTTTTGCTGCCGGGTAATTTCTCCATCAAACCTCTTTTGCAAAGGTATCGATCAAAAGCTTGGTGTTACCGCCAACTGCATAAAGGATCGGGCAGGTGCAGCCATGGTCAATATATTCCTGCACTTTTGCCCGGGCTTCGTCCGGTGTTCCACTGGCGGTGATGCGATGGATCAAATCTTCAGGAACCAAGTGTTTGGCAGCCTGGATTTGTTCGTGAGTCGCCGGCCAACCCAAAATTGCCTGGATACTTTCGACAACATCCATGGAAACCCCTGACGCCATGGCAATATGAGGCTGCTGTGCCAGGTATTGGGTAAGCAGTTCGCGCGTAGTGTCAATCGCTTTGTCGTGATCTTCGTCCACTGAACAGACTACCAATTGTGGGCGGTCAAATTCTTCCATCTTTCGCCCAGCTTGTTTTAAACCTTTGTCGAGTTGTTCAAGGGCATTGTCGTTGTACTCTACCGGTACGCAGTAGTTGAGCACGATACCATCCGCGATTCGTCCGGTCATTTCGATCATCTTACTTCCGGTTGCGCCGATGTAGATAGGAACGTTGCGAGGTTCTCTGCGGCCGTGAACTACATCCAATTCAATCCCTTTCACCTGGACAAATTCACCATCAAAGGTGACGTTTTCCATGTTCAAGAGTCTTCGAAGAACAGTAATGGTTTCTTCCATTGCCTTTAAAGGTTTGGTGCGGTTTATGCCAACATTTTTTGCCAATGGATCCCACCAGGCGCCGATGCCGCAGATAATGCGATCAGGGGCCAGGTCGTCCATGGTCAGGAAAGTCGATGCAAGCAAACCAATATTGCGGGTCCAGTTATTGATGACAGCAGAACCTACCTTTATTTTTTCTGTTACAGCAGCATAAGCCGCCATCGGTACAATTGCGTCCCGAACAAGCCGGCTCTCCGCCTGCCAGACAGAATGGAAACCTTTTTCTTCAGCGTATTTAACAATATCAAGACCATCGCGCAAATCGTGTGCGTCCTGGAGGTATAAAGCAACTTTATCGAACATGGTGAGAGGTCCTTTCTACTCTGTTAGTATATGGATTGGTTTAAGGTTCATTTTATTATAGAATAACAAATCCTGAGGATTATCCAAGTCTCTTTGGATATTTTTGTTTAACCAAACGGTTAAAGCCATTGACCGGCTTGCCGCTTGTTTGACGTGTTTTTGGAAGGAACGCCGCCCAAACCGTGGAGTTAATAAGGCGGGATGGCTGATGAAAATCGCGTTCGTTCCCCACTGTAGCTGGTCAGGAACAATGACCATAAATTTGCCAACCTCACGCTTCTCGAGCAAACCCACCAGGTCTTCGACAGTCATCCATGGTAAATCAGTTGGAACGATCAAGACCATGCCGGGATCATTTTCAACGATAAAGTCCATCGCCTGGGAGACAGCAGCGTTCAGGCTGCTTTGCTGATTTTCAATTAACGCGACACCACCAGATTGTCGTGTGTATTCCAAAACTTCCTCATCTTGACTGACAACCAAAATGCGATCAATCTCAGGACAAGTTTGAAGTTTTTGATACGTTTCTTCAAAAAGACAGCGATTGAGTAAGCAAATTTCATCGGTTTTAAGACAGCCATGCAGACGCGATTTTCCCTTGGCTAACGGTTTTACTGGAAGTATCGCCCACAAAGTCATTTGGCTGAATTCCGGTCGACGAAGTTTTCAAGGATCGCATAAGCTAGTTGGACTTTGTCCGCTTCATCAGTCATGATCGTTTGCAGTTGAGTAATATCGATATCCTCTGGAATTTCACTGGTTGAGATCGGCTTTTCGATGGAATCGTAGACAAACAGATCAAGTAAATCCGAATAGTGCTGCAATACTGCCAGACTGGAGGGCTCGATCCCAAGTTCGGCGAACATCTTCGCTGCCGGACCCTTAATGGCTTTGCCTTGAATGATTGGAGAAACCGCTACAACAAATTTCGTTACCAAAGCCTCTCTCATGTCTTTCAAGCCTAAAATTGGGTCAATACTAACCCAGGGATTGGAGGGCGCGATCACAACCAGGTCTGCTTCCTGGATCGCTGAAAGAGCCTCTGATAAGAGCGTAGCCTCAAGACCACCATGCAGCAAAATATGATTGACTTCGGGCTGCGCTTTTTCCCTGACAAAATAATCCTGAAAAGGCAGAATGATTCCGGATTTTGTTTCGATCAGTGTCGGGGCATTGTCATTGCTCATTGGTAAAACACGGCTCAGAATACCCCAGCGACTGCAAAGATCAGCAGTGACCTGGCTTAGTGTTTTTCCCTTGGTTAACATGCGGGTACGCTCTAAATGGGTAGCCAGGTCGCGGTCACCAAGCTGGAACCAGGTTGGAGCTCCAAGCGCTTCCAATGCGTCAGCTACATTCCAGGTTTCACCTTCCAAACCCCAGCCATAGCTTTTATTAGCCAACCCTGCCAGCGAGTAGCAAACCGAATCGATATCCGGGCATATTTTCAGGCCAAAGTGTTCAAAATCGTCACCAGTGTTGACAATGGCGGTCAGATTACCCGGTGAAACAACTCGGTCCAAGCCAAAAACCAGCTTCGCTCCGCCGACGCCACCTGCCAGTACAACTACCTTTAGCTTGGAAAATTGAGGAAAAGAAAATTCACTCATCTGAACATATCTTTTTCTTTATCACGGATCAATTCTGCAACTGAGCCTTCACGAAACGAATACGGAAAACCGCGGGCATGTACAACCGGAGTTCTCTCACTGGTCTGCCCCATGATCAAGGATGCCGCAGCAGCAAGCTCATCAGCAGCACCAATTGTGGTGACCCGCATTTTGTAACCATTCATGTCTTCGGTTCCACGCATATCCACCAGCCCTGGTATTCCCGACAAGCCGATAGCAGTACCCAAAATTCCATTCCGCCAGGCGCGTCCATGGGAATCGATGATCAAAACAGCCAATTGCTTTCCTGTTTTCTCTTCAAGACTTTTCCTGATACTTTCAGCGGATTTGTCTGAATCTTCAGGTAACAGCAAAACCCAATCACCGTCATCACCCCAGGGTCCCTTGACATTGGAATGGTCAATACCTGCGTTGGCACATACAAAACCTGCCTTGTGCTGAACAATAATCGTTCCAGGTCGGGTACGCAATACTTCAGCGCTCTCCCTAAGGATCAACTCAACCAATTCCGGACGTTTTTCAAGGAATTCTGATAATTCGATCGCTTCTGCAGAAGGTATAACGGTTGTCAGGTTGACCAGACGTCCTTCTGCCTTCGAGACGATTTTTTGTGCTAATACTAAAACGTCCCCGTCCTCAAAGTTCAATCCGCAGTCTGTAACAGCCTGGTAAATGATCTCAGCCAGGTCATCACCTTCCTTGATGAGAGGAATTCCGGGCAATGCACTGAGAATCAGTTGTTTGGCGTGATTCATTTAATTCCAGTGATACGGACGCCAGCTGAATCGACTTTGTACTTGATATTCAAACCTATCAATATTGAGGTCAAACCTTCAACTACTACCGTGTTTTCTATTACGCCGGCATCCCAGGCATTCAGCCCCATGTCCTCTGCCAAACCGATCACGATTTCCCGTGATTCCTTATTTCCACCAGCCACCAGCACGTCACAGTCGATTTCTTCTCCAGAAAGAAGACGCTCAAAGGAAACTGTCTGAAATGCATCCACAACTTGCACGTCAGGTCCTAAAATCGCCTTGGCTTGCAGCGCCGCGCTTCCCTCAGACGGCATCTGAACTTTGGTAACTTTCGGAGGAACAAGGGGAACGCTGACGTCGATCAGCAGTTTTCCTTGAAGTTCCTCTTTTAGTACTTCGAGTGTTGCAGCATGTGCAGCAAATGGCACAGTCAAAACAGCTATATCACAAGCCTTGACTGCCTCAGGATTTGACGTTCCAGAAAGATCAACTTCTTGCTCACCAATCTTTTCACGTAAGATCTCAACAGCCGTAAGTGCTTTTTCCACCTGCCGTGAACCAATGATCACTTTGTGACCAGCCATTGCCCAGCGGTAAGCTAAACCGCTGCCTTCCTTGCCGGTTCCACCGATAATTCCAAGCGTATATTTCATCTTTTCTCCATTACATTTCTGCTACTCGCGCCCAGGTTTGTGAGGCGATTTCGCGTGATTTTGCTGCAATTTCTTCTTCATCAAGGAATAGAAGCTTTCTATCTTTCATCAATATTTTTCCCCCAGCCATTGTCATCGTGACCATGCCATCGCGGAAACCAAATAGGATGTGCCATGGTAAATTACCAGCGTTCAAAGGTGTGATTGGATGGTAATCAACAAAAATAATGTCTGCCGCAGCACCTGGTTCTATTGTACCTACGCGCAAACCTCCCCAGATTTGGGTAGCAAGGTTCGAATTATTTTTGACAGCGATTTTAATCACGTCATAACCATTCATCGCTCTCGGGTCTCGCTTTGCGTCTTTTTGAAGTAAATAAGTGAAGAACCATTCCTGCCACATCGCGTTAGAGAATCCATCGTTGCCCAAACAAAGGTTGACACCACTCTCCAGCAGCTTTTCAACAGGTGCAACGCCGACCGCATTGTTCATATTGGAACGCGGTTGATGCGTCAGCCAACTATGGCTTTGTGCCAACAGGCTGATTTCATTCTCAGATAGGTGGATGCCGTGCGCCAGGATACTGCGGTCGCTCAAAATATGCCTGTCCCAAAAACGTTCCACCACCCGCATGCCATATTTTTCCAGTGAATCCTCTTGGTCAACCAGTCCTTCGGCGGCATGGACGTGAAAACCGACTTTGTTGTCATTTTCCTGAACACATTTTTCAAGCGTGGCATCCGAAACTGTCAGGCTGGCGTGCAAACCGAAATGGGCTTTGACCATTGGGTCAATTTCGCCAGCTTGAACTCTACTGATAAAACGGCTGTTTTCCCTGATCCCTGCCAGGGCACGTTCTTCGCCATCGCGGTCAGTCACTTCGTAACATAATGCCGATCGTAATCCAGCTTTCTTAACTGCTTCGTAAACCACATCCAGGGAACCGTCGATGAAATTAGGCGAGGCGTGATGGTCAACTACAGTAGTTGTTCCATATTTGATCGCGTCGATCAACAAAGTCAGCGCGGAGTAGCGGGTACCATCTTCATCCAGGGCTTTATCCAGTTTCCACCACAATTTCTCGAGAATTTGCTTAAAATTTACTGCTGGTTCGCCTGGAATTGCCATTCCACGCGAAAATGCACCATAAAAATGAGTATGCGCGCAAATATTACCGGGCATGATCAATTGACCCTGCGCGTCAAGCACTTCTTCACCAGGATATCTTGCACTCAATTGTCCTTCAGGCTCAATTGACTTAATTAATCCATCCTGAACAAGGATTTCATACCCTTCCAAAATCTGGTTAGGCTCTGTCCAGGTGACGATGCTTCCGTTCCTTAAGATCATTCCAGCCTCCTTCTTGTTTAATAGCTCAGTCAGTCAGTTGGTACAGTTCGATCAAGACGCCATTGCCAGCTTTGGGATGGATAAATGCCATTTTTCTCCCTGGCAAGACTTCTGCGGTCTCATTGATCAGTCGCACTCCTTTTTCTTTCAGTTCTGCCAATTTCGCGTCGATGTCGTCCACTTCCATGCATAGATGATGCATTCCTTCACCGCGTTTCTCAAGGTATGCCGCCAAACCCGTATCTTCACTAGTCGGTTGCACCAGCTCCACTTCGTTGTCACCAACAGGGATGAAGGCCACCCGTGAATTCTGAGATGGAACAACTTCAATGTGGTCAAGAGTCAGCCCAAGGCTGTCTTCCCAGAATTTGAGCGATTCCTCAATATCCCGGACAACGATCGCGATATGATTTACTTTTGTAATTCTTGCCATTTTTCTCCTGATACTGTTCTTTAGAGGAAATTGGGGGCAACGTATTCACCCCAAACTTTTCGCAGTTGATTGCAAATCTCGCCCAGCGTGAGCTTGTTTTCAACACATTCAATGATCACCGGCATCAAATTCGCGTCACCATTGGCAGTTTCTTCAAGTTTGTTCAACAACGTTTCAACCACCTGAGGATCGCGGGAAGCGCGCAGTGCAGCCAAGCGGTCATGCTGATCTTTTTCGATTTTTGGATCGATCTTAAGTGATTCCAGGGTTATATCTTCTTTTACCTGGAATTTATTGACACCGACTACGATGTCTTCCTCATTTTCAAGATTGCGCTGTGCCTGGAAAGCGGCTTCCTGGATTTCATTTTGGATAAACCCGTTTTCAATTGCCGACAGCGCGCCACCAACAGCATCGATTTTCTCAATATATTCGGTTGCTCTTTTTTCTATCTCATCTGTCAGATATTCCACCAGGTACGATCCTGCCAGGGGATCGATGGAATCAGCAACACCCGATTCATAACCGATGATCTGTTGGGTTCGAAGCGCTACCTGCACTGATTTTTCAGTTGGCAGCCACAAGGCCTCGTCCATGCTATTGGTGTGCAGTGACTGGGTACCGCCCAAAACGGCTGCCAGTGCCTGCAAGGTTACCCTGACCACATTGTTTTCAGGTTGTTGGGCAGTTAGCGTAGAACCCGCTGTTTGTGTGTGGAAACGAAGCATTTCAGATTTTTTGCTCTTCGCCCCAAAACGATCACGCATGATTTTGGCATAAAGCCGGCGTGCGGCTCGGAATTTGGCTACTTCTTCCAGGAAGTTATTGTGGGAATTGAAGAAGAATGACAACTGGTCGGCAAATTCGTCCACGTCCATTCCCGCCTTGATGGCGGCTTCGATGTAGGCAATGGCATTCGCCAGCGTGAAAGCAATTTCCTGCACAGCCGTGGAACCTGCTTCACGAATATGATAGCCAGAAATGCTGATCGTGTTCCAGTTAGGCACTTCCTGTCTGCAGAACTGAAAAATATCCGTTATCAAACGCATACTCGGTTTTGGAGGGTAGATATACGTTCCGCGAGCAATATATTCCTTGAGGATGTCATTCTGGATCGTTCCGCGCAGGGCCGTGGAGGGCACACCTTGTTTCTTGGCTACAGCAATATACATTGCCAGCAGCACTGCAGCCGGAGCATTGATTGTCATGCTTGTTGAAACCTTGTCAAGCGGGATTTGATCGAAAAGAGTTTCCATATCCTCGATGGAAGATATCGAAACACCTACTTTTCCGACTTCTCCCAGGGCGATCGGGTCGTCAGCATCGTAACCAATCTGTGTTGGCAGATCGAACGCCACACTCAAGCCTGTTTGCCCCTGCTCGAGCAAAAAACGATAGCGTCTGTTGGATTCTTCTGCACTCGAGAAACCCGCATATTGGCGCATGGTCCACAGACGACCACGGTACATGGTTGGTTGCACTCCCCGGGTATAGGGGTATGTGCCAGGAAGACCGAGTTCTTCAAACTGTTCTGGGTTGATCTGCTCAGGTGAGACTACCGCCGGGATGGGGATATTCGATGAAGTCGTAAATTGTTCTTTTCGTTCTGGGAAACGCTTGATGGCAGGGTCGTAGCATTTCTCCTGCCAATTATCAAAGTTAGTTTGGTCTGTCATACCTCTCCTCAATAATAGGTTATTGGTTAACACATTAAGTATACCTGATTGAACCCTTGAGTTGTGAAAAAAGTACGCGATGTAAGAGCAACATGATAATGTCCTAAAGTAGCAAAATAGAAATGTCCTAAT
>CAZYIJ010000017.1:0-21057 GCA_964647425.1 uncultured Anaerolineaceae bacterium | reverse complement strand
TTCACGCAAGAATGCCGGAAAATAGGTTGAGAGCATTGCTGTCATCATTGCCCGGGTAGCAATAATAAAAACAATTGGCAGCATGATTTTCAGAATATTACCCCAATCCTTGGGGGTGTTTTTTTGTGTCCTTGACGCAGCTGCGCTGGTGTCGGCACCTTTGAGACCAACCCAGATCAGTACCGAAGCAATAGCCCCAAGGATAGCCAAAATCGGCAACCCTGAAAGTCCTACAAGATCATAAGCTGAAACCAACAAAAGTGCTCCGAGCGCATAACCCAGAGTGCCGGCATTGACCCAAAAACTCATCCCTTTGCCAAGTTTTTTGCCAGCATGTTTGCTATTTAAGGCTGGTCCAATCGCATGCAATGAGGCTGAGCTCAAACCAGCAAATACCAGCATGACCATCATGATCACAGGGGATGCGGTCAAACCAAGCAGGGTCATGACAACACCGGTGATGAAAGGTGCCAGGCTTACCATAATTTTCAAGTTACGCCGGTCAGCAAAGGCTCCAATAACAGGTTGCAGCAGAGAGGGCAACGAAAAAAATAAAGTCAGAGAGCCACCGCCCAGATTGCTGAGGCTAAATTTTTCGATCAGGATTGGCAGCAGGGGCGGTAAAAAACCAGAGTAGAGATCGTGTATGCCGTGAGCCAGAGCGATAGAGCCAACATAACGAGAGCTGAAGTCGTCGGTTTCCTCGATCAGGGCTGGTACAAGACTGTCCCCGCTTAATAAACCCTCTGGTTCTTCGACTTCTTTTTCCATGCTGGTAATTGTATCAAGCAATGGCGAGAAATAATCAAATTTCCGCTTATCATTAGATTATCAAATTTTGCACTGGACATCGCAATAGGCTGGATAAAGAAGATCTGACTCTTTTAGCATCAAGAGGATAAGAATCGAGCGATTTGAGTAGAATTCTCAACGTCCCTGTCATCAGATGCAAGGACCCAATATTATCTATTGTCGAGCCAGTGAATTACTGGTTTAATTGATAGAAAGAGGTGAAATATGTTTGACGGAAACTTTACAGCTACAAATTCATCAGGAAATAAAGTATTTAAAGGACTAAAAATGGGGAAAAACCTTTTCTTTGGGATGATCATTGCCCTGGCTTTGTTCATCCTCATCACATCCGCTTTATACGAGGTCCCTGCCGGTAGTATCGGCGTGGTCACTCGCTTTGGAGCGGTCAACAGGGTTGCCTATTCTGGCATAAATATCAAAATCCCCTTCGCAGAGAAAGCAGTTTTGCTCAGTGTTCGCACACAAAAGGATGAAGTTAACGCCACGGCAATGTCTGAGAATTTACAGGTGGTTACCTCGTTGATCGCGGTCAACTATCACCTGGATGGCAGCCATGCCAAAGAGGTTTATCAGAACGTAGGTGCCAATTACACAGAGATCATCGTTGCTCCGGCGATTCAAAACACCTTCAAAGCAGTGACAGCCAAGTTTTCTGCTGAAGAACTGATCACCAAGCGCGACGAGGTTCGCTTGGAGGCAGAAGTAGAGCTTACCAAGCAGCTGGAACCCTACTTCATTGTGGTTGAGAACTTCAACATTGTCAATTTTGATTTCTCAGCTGAATATCAGAACGCGATTGAAGCCAAGCAAGTGGCTCAACAGCAGGTGGAGACCTCCAAGCAAAGACTCGCCCAGGCAGAGATCGATGCCCAAACCGTGATCGCCGAGGCTCAAGGTCAGGCTGACGCCCAGAAAGCGCTTGCAGACACTGGTGCTTTGACGGATGAATATCTGCAGTATCTTTTCCTGACCAAGTGGAACGGAATATTGCCCCAGGTTATGACCAGCGGAAGTGATTCGATGATCGATGTGTCCCGCTTTATGAACTTCCCACAACAGGAGCCCTAAGGGTAAGCCGTTGTAGTATGGACAACGGCAACGAGAAGACATAAAAGTTGTATAATAACTTTAATGGTAAAGGTCATAACTGACTAATAACATTATCGATATGTAGATGAAATTAGAAAAGGAGTACATATGTCAAAATTTGAAAGAGAAGTCGAGATCGATGCCCCAAGCCAGAACGCCTGGGTAGTCCTGACTGATGCGACGCAATGGCCAAAGTGGTTCCCATTTGTGCACAGTGTCTCAAACGTGCGACCACTCGCTGAAGGCGTAGTGATCAACTGGAACAGTGGTGATAAAGATGGTACTGCCACAGTCACCAAATTTGTGCCCGAAAAAGAACTTGAAATCCTTACCAATCTCGAAGGCGATGAAGACAAGCACACTTTTACGCTTCGCAGCAGTGGTGGCTTCTTTGGTCTCGCTAACGATGAGGTCAAAGTTGAATACAAGCTCGACACCATGACTGGTGGCGGGATCTTAGGTCGTTTTGTTACAGGTGGCAATCCCCGCGATATGCTTCGCGTCAAAAATGCCACAAATGCTCTGCGCAGACTTGTTGAAGCGCAATTTCCACACGCTTAATTATAAAGGAGAAATCAAATGGGTTTATTAACATCAATTATCGTCGGTCTTCTGGCCGGTATGGCAGCCTCCTGGCTGATGAAAACTAATCACAAATGGTTCATCGACATTCTGATTGGTATCGCCGGCAGCATCCTTGCTGGTTGGATTACGAGCTTGGTCCTGGGCACAAACCTTGTGTCCGGTTTCAACCTCACCACCCTGCTAGTCTCAATCGGCGGTGCCGTTTTGGTACTGTTGATCTACAACTGGTTCACCGGTCGCAAGAAGTAAAAGATTTAAATGACGAAAAGGTCGGCATAACGCCGACTTTTTTGTCTTTTATCGTAAAAGCAGACAGCGGAGAACATCATAACCACCATACGCAAAGCGAGCCTATTCGCCCTCCTTGCAGCCGCGCTTTATGCCCTAAGCACGCCATTTTCCAAACTCTTGCTGAGAGAAGTTGAGCCACTTTATTTATCTGCATTCCTTTACCTCGGCGCGGGGTTAGGAATGCTTCTGCTGCGATTTGGCAGCAAGCAAGAGAAACAAAATCTTGTTACCAGTATCCGCCCAGAAGAAAAACCTTTTTTCATTGGGATGATCGCCCTCGACATCCTTGCCCCAGCGCTGTTGATGTTTGGCTTGCGCAGCACACATGCAGCAAACGCCTCACTGCTCAATAACTTTGAAATAGTTGCCACCTCATTGATTGCTCTCGCGATCTTCAAGGAAGCCATATCCCCTAAAGCATGGATAGCCATTGCCTTAGTAACAATTTCAAGCATCTTGCTTTCATTAAATAGCGGTGCGGCTTTTCGCTTTTCAAGCGGGTCACTGCTTGTTTTAGGTGCCAGCCTTGCCTGGGGGCTTGAAAATAACTTCACCAGACGTCTGTCCAACCGCAGTAGTTCCGATATTGTGATCATTAAAGGTCTTGGATCCGGACTCGGCTCATTAATCCTGGCATTAGCCACCCGGGAAGCCTTTCCACAGCTTTGGTTTATTCTGCTAATATTTTTGCTGGGTTTTGTTGCTTATGGCTTGAGCATCAACTATTATGTCAAAGCTCAAAAAGATTTGGGGGCAGCAAAGACAAGTGCCTATTACGCTTTTGCGCCCTTTATTGGTGTTGCCTTTTCTTTGTTCCTGTTTCCCGAATTACCAAGTGTCAGTTTTTGGTTAGGCTTGGTTCTCATGATCCTTGCCACCTGGCTGCTTATTAACGATACAATCGGTATTCAACATACACACGAGCATACCCACCAGCACATTGTTATCCACATGACTGCACAGGGACCCAAAGAAGTTACTGAATCGTACACCCATTCTCACTTCCATGCTCACGAAAACGAATCTGAGGAAGTTCATAAACATTCCCACACATGAACTATTATCTTTATCCTAATTTTTGGTTCAAAGCCTGGACCTTCTGGCGAAATAGTTATTCTCTCAATACCACGTGAAACCACAACATAACAAAATGGATTAAAATCTCTATTAGAATCTTGTATCCATTGGTCCATATACTCACCAAAGAAATGGAAGGTTTTTTATGTCCGATGACATTCCAGAAGTAAATGCAAAACGCAGACGCAAAGGCTCGCAGCCTACCGATCAGGCATCCCGACCAATACGTCGACAAACGCCTCCCCGCCCCTCATCCTCTGGCAGCGGCGGGATTAGTATGACTCCTCCACCAAGCTCTGGCAGCAGTGGCAGTGACTACAGTGGGGGCCTTCCGCCATCCGGAGGTAGTTCTTATGGCAGCGGCGGATTGGGAGGCCTGAGTAGCGGTCTTGGCAGTCTTTTGGGTGGTTTAGGTTCCGGAACTTCAGGTAAACGAGGGGGTTGCGGGAGCATCGTAGGTATCATTATTCTGCTCCTGGTAGTCTTCTTCCTCTTCCGCATGTGTTCGGGTGGTAGTTCATTATTACCCCAACTGGCCCCAGATCAACCTTCTGTCTCACAACCAAACCAGGTTGATTCTTTTGTCCCTCAGCAACCCACTCCTGATGACACTGTCATTGAATCTTTTTCACCAATTGCGACGCCCTGGCCTACAGCCATGCCTTCGAACAACTCCGGCAAAACCTGGCTGGTCATGCTCTATCAAAACGCGGATGATAACGCCCTTGAACGCGATATTATGATCGATTTGAATGAAGCAGAGATGATTGGTTCAACTGATCAGGTTCTCATTGTCAGTCAAATGGATCGTTATCGCGGCGGTTATAGCGGCGATGGCGATTGGTCTTCCACCCGCCGCTACCTGGTCACCTATGATAACGACCTTAACAGTATTGGCTCAGATTTGATCGCTGATATTGGTGAAGTTAACATGGGTGAAGCAGAAACCCTGGTCGACTTCGTCTCCTGGGCTGCCAGCAGCTACCCGGCAGACAACCACGTCTTGATCATGTCGGATCATGGTATGGGTTGGCCAGGTGGATGGACAGACCCTGCGCCTGCCCAACGCGATAACAGCTCCAACGCCCCTCTTACCTCTGCCATCAAAGACGATATTCTCTACCTCAATGAGATCGAAGACGCACTGAGGCAAATACAGTCCAACACAAATATCGACAAGTTTGAGTTGATTGGCTTGGATGCTGCTTGATGAGCCAAATGGAAGTTTATACCGCTCTTGCCCCCTACACCAAATATGCCGTTGGTTCAGAAGAAACTGAACCAGGTTTGGGCTGGGCTTATTCAGCTTTCCTCAGTCTGATGGTTTACAATCCCGATCTTTCCACCGCCGACCTGGCAACCAATATTGTTGATTCCTACGTCAGCCAGGACCAGCGTGTAGTGGACGACCAGGCTCGTGCAGAATTTTTAGCACAAAATTCCAGTGGTGGCGGTTGGTTCGTAAACCGAATGAGCGCGGAACAACTCTCCCAGCAGTTGGAACAAAACATTACGCTGACTGCTGTTAACCTCGAAAACTTCCAGGGTTTGCTCGATAGCTTAAATCAGTTTGCATACCAACTTCAACGCCTGGATCAACGCGTTGTCGCCCAGGCGCGCAGCTATACGCAGTCATACACCTCCATCTTTGGCAGCAATGCACCGCCTTCTTTCATCGACCTTGGTCATTTTGTTCAATTGATCTACAAAAACAGTAATGATACTGATGTTCGCGCTGCTGCTGAGAATGTGGTTGCAAATCTGAACAATGTGATCGTAGCCGAAAAACACGGTACTGCCAAACCGGGCTCAACCGGTATTGCCATCTACTATCCTAACTCACAGCTTTATTCTTCAGCTGCGACAGGAATGGCATCTTATACTGTCATCGCTGATAGTTTCAGCCGCTCCTCGCTTTGGGATGACTTTCTTGGCTACCATTACTCTGGTCGGAATTTCGAAAAGACCGCAGCAGAGCCAGTGTCAATAGCACGTGCCAGTCAGATTCCGGGGTTGGGTAATATCCAGGTTGGCGCAATTGAAGCATCAGCCAACATGGTGACCCCCGGCAATTTTGTGGAACTCAGCACGGTCATCACTGGTCAAAACATTGGCTATATCTACTTCTTCACAGGTTTGATGGATGAGGAATCCAATAGTATCTATGTGGCCGATACAGATTACCTGGAAAGCCCCCAGACAGGGCAGGAATCTGGTGTTTATTATCCAATTTGGCCGGATGCCGAGCAGTTCCGCCTCAATTTCGAGTTTGAACCAATTCTTTACACAATTACCGACGGCAGCCAGGAAGTTTTAGCGCTCTTCAATCCGCAAAGCTATGGACGCGACGCTTCTGAAGCAGTTTATTACATTGATGGCACCTACACTTTCCAGGGAACGGGTGAAACTCGTACTGCTCAGCTGCTCTTCCGGGATGGCAAGCTGTTTAAAGTCTTGACTTTTACTGGCGGCACAACAGCTGGTGCGCCCTACGAAACCAGCCCGAATATCGGTGACACTTTCACCGTAAGTCGCCGTTGGATGGACCTTGATGCAAGCGGTAATGTCACCGGCATCTCTTTTGATAATGGCGATACAATCACCTTCTCGGGTGACACACTTGAATGGGGCACCAAATATCTGCCCGACGGTGACTACCTGGTTGGCTTTTTAGTGGCAGACAGGGATGGCAATATCACCCCGGTCTATACACAGATTACTGTCAGGTAAGATCTTCAGATTCTATGAAAAAAGCAGTTGGCAATATGCCAACTGCTTTTTCGTTCGTTTTCGGCTTTTCGGCATTCTTCGCGTGAAAAGTGTAATACAATCAGCATTCAATTGATTGGGACCACTACATACACCTATGAAAAAAAACTCCCTCACGATTAAAGACATACTCATATTGCTTTGTTGTGTGTTAATTATGGCAACAACAATGGGAATTGTGAATGTGGTTTTAAGCATCTTTTACCCGGTTGTCTCACTGGATCTTGGTGTTAGCCGAACCTCCTTCGCCCTGACAGGTACCATTACAGCCTTATCAGGTATGGCTGCTTCAATAATGTGGGGATTCTTTTATTCCAAAAAACCGCTCCAAATACCAATGATCGTTAGCATCATCACCATGGGTTTATGTTTTTTTGGAATGCAAGCGGCTAAAAACCTGGTTCATTTTTACGCTCTCGCCTTCTTGATAGGCATCTCTTATGGTGGAATTTCAATTATCCCGGTATCCATAATCATCACACGACATTTCACAAAAAGAACAGGGTTTGCTTTAAGCTCAGCATTAGCGGGCAGCGGCTTAGGTCCGATGATTCTCAACCCGATTATCAACACAATCATCAGTAACAATAGCTGGCAGATTGGTTATGGACTGATTGCCATAGTAACCTTTGCTATCACTCTGCCCTGCGCCATACTGGTCACGCAGCTGACCAAAGAGGAACTCAAATTCAAACAAACAGCAAGTATGCCATCGGTAGTGAGTGAAAGCCGTACAACCAACATATATCCATTTTTTTGGGCTCTGTTGATTGCGGCTTCTCTGGCAGGGTTGACAGGCGGAGGCGTTTTGGCAAATATGCCTAATTACCTGAATGACCTAAACTTCTCTGTCAGTCGGATTTCATTCGTCACCTCTGCCTACGCAGGCTCCTTGGTACTTGGAAAAATCATTCTCGGACTTCTATATGATCGTCTTGGCGGCAAGAAAGCAACTCTGATCTCAGGGTCTTTAATGTCCCTGAGTCTTGTGTTGATGATGTATATTGAAAAAACACCCCTGCTGATCCTGATCCTCATCTTCATAGGGATTGGTCTTGCCATAGGCACAGTATCGATCACATGGTTAACCAACTATTTCTTCGGCAAGGAAAATTACAGCAAATATTACGGAACCGTCCAGTTTGCCAACAGCCTTGGTATTGCAGTGGGGGTTCCTGCTATCGCTGCTGCCCTTGAAAATCTTGGCAATACCAACTTATTGTGGATTGCGTTGACGGGTTTAAGTCTTGTGATGGTTTCGTTATTTTTAGTCAGTATTCACAGCAACAAGAGATTGAAGGCATACCAATTGTCTTACAGCACTGGAACCGACCGTTCCTGATAATTTTGGTGATAAATCCGTTTTCCATAAACTAATCTGAAAGAATGTGTCAACGAAAATTGTATTGCCCCTTCCAATCGCAAAATAACAGCAGTTGAAAACCTGGCAAATCAGCGCTGCAACCTGCCTTTCCACACAGATTGAGTACTACTAGTGCTGCCTGGTTGCTATAAAACCAATGCAACCACCAAAATCCAAACGACAAAAGAGAAGTAAATTGACCATTCTGATATTGCAAATTTCCACACCTTTGGGCGTTCAAGCCCGGCAGTATCAAGCGCTTCATGATCCTGATTACGTACTGACCACATCAATCCGATAAAAACACCAAACGCCAGCACCGGGATCATTCCTAGCAAACCAAGTTCCCTTGGAAGCAGCGGATTCTCCCCGCTTTGGAGTACGATTGCCAGCGAGAAAAACAGGACCATCAACAAACCGCCTCTAAAGAAGGCTACGGCGGCTTTGAAATGGCGCTCCATCTTGTTCATTGGAAAGACCCCTACCAGACTGAGCGCCGCCCCGCTAGCCACTCCCAAGACCAAACCAGCCTTTGCCCAAAACCCTGGCAAGACCAGCCCCAATGACAGGCTGGCGACTATGATGCAAACACCACTTAAGATCATGCCCAGGTTGAATACCCAGGCAAGGCTCGACACGCCCGTCTCGCCCAGTTCTGAAATGTAATGATTCAGAAAGGAATACTTTTCGCCTTTGGTCCCACGATACACCAGGCTGGGCACAATCACACCAATGAGACCAATGACCACACCGATTAAACCGAAATATTTAAACAATTCTGGTCGTGCAAAAAATTCCATAAGTCTCCTTTCATCCAAAATAGTTCTACTACAAATTGTAAATCATGCTATTCATTTTTTTGAAAGCCAACAATTACCCCTCAGATTGTTGGGGTTTAGCAGAAAAAGAAGATAAAAAAGGAAGGTCGCGCTTTTTTTTTATAAACCTCCTATGTCTTTTGAATTCTTAATCGGATATAGTATATAAATCTAAATTAACCTAGGAACAAGGAGTACCGAATGATCGAAAAAGTATACAACATGAGCACCCGCACTGAATATGTAATTGAACCAGTCATCAAGGATGCTTATATTCACTATATGCACATGGTCTTGCTGAAGGACCAGGCTCTGCCGACTCATTACACCAATGCCAATATCTACATGACGGTTGTTTCGGGGACCATGCACATTTCGCTTTCTGATGGAGAATTCAGGGTATATCCTAGCGGAAGCATCATCAACATTCCCCATGGTATCAAGATGATTGCCCAAAACCGCGATGACGAGACACTGGAGCTGATCGTGGTCAAAACCCCTGCTCCTGGGAGTGAGATTTACAAGTAGCTATATTTTGGGTTTGGAGCCTCTGTTCTCGCCGGTCTCCTGACCGTGCGATGGTTTTGACCGCAGGTCTCCGTAGTTCTTTCTGGTCTCGCCGGTGTTCTCACCACGCGAGGGTCTTGACCGCAGGTCTCCGAATTTGTACCAACAAATAATTGCCACTTGTAGCTTTGCAGTACCGGTCATTGATTTGAGACATAAAGGTCAGGTACCTTTCATGGTCCCGCAGGGGGAGGATTCGCACTCAGGAGTCCATGAAAGAACAAGCCCAGTATTACGCCAGTCAGTCCTGCAATTTTAAAAATTGTTGGGTTGGCTAAAAACACCATTTGTCCACCTCTGGTCGTTGTTCGAAAAAAATCTTACCAGATGAAAATAAGTGATATTTTTCCCGTGGCTGAGCTGCATAGTGGGATTGTAACAGCAGGAAATTAGGGGGCAGACTTTTGTCACGAATAGACAAATTTTATGTGATTCCCTCGTCTCTTTGTGGGTAAGAAGAGAATCTTGGATTTTACGTCAGTAATTGTGACAATTCTGTCAGGTAAGTTGAACGAGTGAACTATTGCCCACTACGCGCCTTTTTCATAAACTGGCTAATTTTCTCCAAAGATACTTTCTCGTGCGTGTTACCTGAATTTTTGAAAGCAGAGCCAACGATTACACCATCGGCAATTGACAATGTTTCGGTCAGGTTGTTCAGATTGGTTCCACTTCCAACAAGCACAGGTAAATTTGCTGCTGATTTGACCTTACGAATGTCATCAAGAGGTGTTTCAGCACCGGTGGTTTCACCAGTGACGATAATACTATCTGCCAATGCTTCTTCTGCCATTCTTGCTGATTCCTGCAATAAATTAGGAATCAAATTTTTGGAATACTTGGGGTGGATATCAGCCCAAATCTGAATCTCATCCTGCGCCCCCAGGAGTTTTCGGTAACGGGTGACCTCAGCACAGCAAGGCTCAACAATTCCTGAAGCTGTGATGATAGTGTCGACAAAACCCTCGACCCGGACAAATTGGGCTTTACAGCCATACGCAAGCGCAATTTCAGCTTTCCAATCGTTAAAGTGGACATTTACACCCAGAGGAATATTCAACTCCTGTTTGGCAAGGGTGAGGATGGAAGCCATAATTCCGATTTGTTCCAGCGGAACCTGATCCTTGAGGAATGGCATATCATGAAAGTTTTCAATAATGACGCCGTCAACTCCACCCTGTTTTAATAGTCGCACCTCTTCCAAGGAGCGGTCAAAAATCAGGTCGAGGTCCCCATCAAATTTTGGGGAACCGGGAAGAGGAAGTAGATGAACAACACCAATGATCGGTTTAGTTGAGATAAAAAGTGACTTGAGATTTATCATAATTCCGCCTATTTAGTTGACAAAATTTATTTTAAGTTGTAAGATGTATAACAACTGACATTATACATCATACTTTTCAATTATTCAACTGTTTGGGCAAAGGATTTGATCAATGGATGAGAATGGGTCGTTGTTCCAAAAAATCGTGACAGATGAAACCATCGCTGATCGGGCATATACTGCTCTTAAGGATTTGCTGGAGAGCGGCAGCTTTGCACCAGGTCAAAAACTACCCTCCGAAAATGAGATCGCCCACCAACTAAATATCAGCCGGGTTACCCTGAGGACAGCCCTCCAAAAACTTGAACTGCTGGGTTATGTGGATAGAAAGCGCGGTGTTGGCACTTTTGTTTTGGGCTCTCATGAAAAACACATGGATGCTGGTATTGAGCGTTTAGTTTCAATATCCGATGTGATGCGCCAGCGCGGGCATATACCAGGAACCAGGGAGATTATTGTTGCGGCAGAGAACGCCGATGAATTAATTGCCAGTCAGTTACAAATAAATGTAGGGGATCCGATCACTGTCATCTCAAGAGTCAGAACGATGGATGGAACTCCATTGATCTACGATAACAATATTTTCCCCGCAACCATCGTTCCCCAGGATGTAACACCAAAAAAACTGGGGGATTCCCTGTTTGCTTACATCTTAAAAACTAAAAAACTCGATGTGACCCATGCCGTTGCGCGGTTGGTTCCTGCTATGGCTGATGACTTTTTAGCAGAGAAGTTAGAGATTCCGAAAGGAACTTTGTTGATACGTTTAGTGCAAACACACTATATCAAGGAAAATGATTCACCAGTTTGGCAAGCCACCCTGAGTTTTCCAGACAGCAAATTCAATTGGTACATCGTCAGAACAAGGTAGTACTTGCGAGGTATATCGTGAAAAAAATTTGGAGTTTAGGTATTGCTAATGTTGATATCGTCACCCAACCGATAACCAGGTGGCCAGTTTTTGGCGGTGCGGTCAGTTCGGACACAACGGAACTCGTTTTAGGTGGAATGGCGCTGAACACCGCTGCTTCGATTGCCAAGATCGGTGTTGTCCCTGTCGGATTGATCTCCTGCTTAGGGCACGATATCTGCGGCGAAATACTTGAAAAAGGTCTCACTGAGCTTGGCGTGGATATCTCTCACATCTGCTACACCGATAAGGCGAATACTGGCAATGCCATCTGTTTCATACACCCCGGAGGTGAACGTTCGTTTGTACTTTGCATGGCGGCCAATAATTATCTTAATGAAACAAACATTGATTTTGATGCGTTACAGGAAGGGGACATTCTTCACATCGGTGGTGCAATGATCATGGATGGAACCAAGGGGGAAGATCTCGCAAATATTCTAAAGAGGGCGAAGAAGAGACAAGTGACCATATCACTTGACACTTGTTGGGATGGTACAGATCAGTGGACCAAGATACTGGCACCCTGCCTGCCTTATGTCGATATTTTTGAAACGAACAAGGAGGAAGCACTGCTTTATGCTGGTAAGGAGACACTGGAAGAAGCGCTTTCCTTCTATGCGGCATTCAACCCTCGCGTGATTGTTGTAAAAATGGGCGACCAAGGTGCCTATATAAAATCAGACGAATTTACAGGTACCATACCCATTTTTAAGGTAAACACTGTGGATGCGACCGGTGCCGGGGATGCCTTCGATGCCGGGTTCTTGATCGGGCTGATCAATGGTTGGTCAGTTGAACAAGCGGCAGTGTTTGGTAGTGCGGTCGGGGCAAAATGCGTGACTGAATTCGGCGCTTCGACTGGAATAGTTAGCTATGAAGAGATATTGGAAATGATTATTGCCCAATCAAGGATAGGGAACTGGAATTGGACGCTATGAACATGAATGACGAGTGCCAGGTAAAGTCACCCTTACTGGAGATGAATGCCATCACCAAGACGTATCCTGGCGTGGTTGCGCTGGATAACGTGACAATGCATGTGAAAAAGGGTGAAATCCACGCACTTCTGGGAGCAAATGGCGCGGGAAAATCCACATTGGTAAAAGTTCTGTGCGGAGTAATCACGCCTGATACAGGCGAAATTGTTCTTGATGGAACTTCAGTCAAAATACCTAATCCTTCTGAAGCGATAAAGTTAGGTATCAGTTATGTGCCGCAGGAGCTGAGCCTGGTTCCCACAATGACAGTCAGCCAGAATATTCTTCTGGGACAGGAACCTGTCCTTCAAAAACCGCTTACGTTAATTAATGAACGAAAATTGGATGACCTTGCCCGTGAAATGCTCCGGATGGTCAATCTGAATGTGGATATCCACCGCCAGGTAAAAGACCTGCCCGTGAGCGACCAGCAGATGATTGCTATCGCTACGGCTTTATTTCGGAAGAGCAAAATCATTATCCTTGATGAACCGACATCCTCATTATCCAGTAATGAGATCTCCAAATTGTTCGAGATCATGAAAAAACTGCGCCAGGAAGGACAAACTATCATTTTTATTACGCATCACCTGGAGGAGGTGTTTGAGGTCTCAGACCGAATCACCATTCTACGAGACGCTGTTTATCAAGGTTGTTTCGAGACAAAAAACACCAGCAGGGATCAAATAGTCACTCTGATGACGGGAAAGAAAAACCAGGTGATCCAGCGTGATCTCTATGAACAGGGTCAGAAGCAGGAAGTACTGCGACTGGAAAATGTAAGCACTGCCAAGATTTCGAAGAACATCTCGCTTGCTGTAAATAGTGGCGAAGTGGTCGGTCTGTTCGGTCAAGTAGGTGCTGGAAGAACTGATATCTTGCGGGTTATCTTCGGCGCTGACAAGATGGAATCCGGAGAGATTTTCTTGTTTGGTGAAAAAGCTCAGATCAAATCTCCGGTCGACGCAATTAAAAAGGGCATCGGTTTTATCACCGAGGATAGAAAGAACCAGGGTTTGATCCTTTCAATGGACCTTTTGGATAACACTAACATTGGGGTTTATGAAAAATCCATGCGGTTGGGTTTTATACAGCCCAAATCTTTGAGGAAGATCACTGAACAATACCGCGATGTATTAAAAATCAAGAATACCAACCTAAAGATTTGGACAAAATTTCTGAGCGGTGGAAATCAGCAAAAAGTAATTCTGGCAAAGTGGCTAAACCATCAATCCAGGATATTGTTGATGGACGAGCCAACCAAGGGTATTGACGTTGGCGCAAAGCAGGAGTTTTACCAATTGATCCAGGAAATGTCAAAAAAAGGTGTCGCGATTCTTCTGGTTACCTCCGAACTTTCAGAAGTTCTGGGATTGAGCGACAGGATCATTGTTTTCAAGCAGGGGCAGATTGTTGCTGAGGTTGATCCAAACAAAGTAACTGAAGAAGCTATCATGTCAATGACATTATAGGAATATAGACTCAAGAAAAAGGAAAAAACGATAGAAGATGAAAACACCATTCTTAAAGAAGATAAGCGGTAAGCAAATACCTGTAGAATCGGGAATTTTCTTAGCTCTTGTTTTGCTCATATTAGCATTTACCATTCTGAGTCCATATTTCTTCACGACCCAAAATTTTTCAAACATATTAATCCAATCTGCCATAACCATCGTTATTGCCAGTGGAGCTACACTGGTGATCGCCTCAGGCGGGATCGACCTCTCGGTTGGTTCTGTTCTATGTCTGTCAGGAATCCTGATGGCGATGAGTGTAAAAGCCGGACTACCGGCCTGGCTCAGCATTCTAATTGGCCTAAGTGCAGGAATCCTGATGGGAGCTGTTAACGGTTTTTTGATCGGTGTTGTAAAGATTACCCCACTGATCGCAACTCTGGCTAGTTTAAGCGTTATACGGGCACTGGCGTATATCATAACGGATGCCAGGCCAATCTATGGATTTCCAATGAGCATCAGGGTTTTTGGAACAGGTTACCTGGGACCAATTCCATATGCATTTATCCTTGCCGTGGTTGTAGCGCTCTTATTGTTATTAGTGATTAAGAGAACCAGAATTGGACGTTACACGCTAGCAATCGGGGGAAATGAAGAAGCGGCGAGATTATCCGGTGTGAACATCTGGAAAACAAAGATTGTGATCTATGCTCTGGCGGGATTATGTGCAGCCGTTGCATCATTGATTCTCACAGCAAGGTTAAATGCTGCTGAAGCCTTGGCCGGATCTGGCATGGAAATGGAGGCTATTGCTGCTGCAGTTATTGGCGGAGCGAGCCTTGCTGGTGGAGTGGCTAGTATTCCCGGAACCATCATTGGAGCAATCCTTATGGCAACGCTAAAGAATGGATTGACATTGATGAGTGTTCAGCCCTATTTTCAACAGCTCACAATTGGAATTGTCATCGTTGCCGCAGTGTTCATTGACAAGATCCGCAAACGATAAATCAAACGGAATGTATGAAGGAGGTGCTCAAACAATCAATATTGAACTTTGTTATTAGAAGAAATAGCCCAAAAAATAATAGGAGAAAAATGAAAAGGACCAAATTAATTCTACTTGTTTTAATGATTTTAACGCTGATTTTATCAGCATGCACAACACCCGCCCCTGTAGCAGAAGTACCAGTTGCTGAAGAACCAGAGCCTGTAGAGCCTGTAGCCCCTGTCGATGGAGCACTGACTCCGTTTGAGCAAATGAGAAAAGACTCATTTGCCGGTATGGTGGGGTTTGAAGCCCCCAACAATCCTGACATGCGAATTGGTGTGTTGATGATCACCATGGCGAACCCGTTCTGGGTGACCTACGCAAATGGTGCAACAGCAATGGGTGAAGAATTAGGAATTACAGTTGATATTCAGTCTGCTCCAACCGAGGGCGATATTGGTTCTCAGTTAGCCACATGTGAGTCTATGGTTGCAGCTGGTTATGACGCGTTAGTCATTTACCCAATCACTGAAAACAACCTCATCCCTTGTATTGTTAAAGCCAATGAGGCTGGTATTCCCATCGTTGAACCCAATATCATCAGTGACATTGCTGCAGTTGAGGAAGCTGGTGGAAAGATCGATCAGCCTAAGACCCTGGATATGTACATGATGGGTGTCAATGGTGCCCAATACATCGTAGATCAATTGGGAGCCGAGGGCGGCAAGGTTGCGATCATCGAAGGTTTATCCGCTGCACCGCAGTCCATGGCTCGTCGTGATGGCGCAAAATCTGTGTTTGAAAATGCACCCAACATCGAACTGGTAACCAGCCAAGCTGGTGACTGGGACAGAACGGTTGCCTTGAACGCTGCCACAAACATCATCCAGGCAAATCCTGATATCCGTGGATTCTACTGCGCCAATGATGTTATGGCGCTGGCTGTTGTTGAAGCGGCTATTGCAGCCGGTAAGAAAGACCAGATTATCGTCGTTGGCACTGACTTCATCGAGGATGCCAAGGTATCTATCCAGGACGGTTTGCTGGACGGGAGCGTTGCGTTCTCGCCATACGTGTGGGGCCAGCTTTCTGTGCAGATGGGTGTTATGAAAGCCATGGGTAAGGAAGTTCCGGTGGAAATACCTATCGTTCAGGTACTGGTTTCTTCTGAAAATGTCAACAATTTGGATGACTGGAAATAAACCATTCGAAAAAACGGGAAACCGATAACAAAAGTCACTTAGACTTGTAATCCGCACACGCTGGATAAGCTATCATTCAGCGTGTGCGATTTTATGAAGGATATCAATAGGAGGAGTTGTGGATATAACATTAAAAGACAAGATTTGGGGATCTTTTGCTGGTTTGAGCATAGGCGACGCTATGGGAATGCCGTTTCATGAATTGACACCGGACGAGATACGTGTGCGATGCAATGGGTCGGTGAATAATTTTTATGAGATTTTCGAAGACGAGTTCATTCACTTAGATTATCAGGCCGGGCAGGTAACGGATGATACCACTCTGACGGTTGTGACTGCCAAGGCAATCCTTAAATATCACGGAAACATTGCGCCTGAGCAATTTGTCATCGAGCTGGCGAATTGGGTCAAAGACAATCAGGAGATCTGGCAGCACGGAAATGTATATGGGCCGAGTACAAAAGCGGCATTTGCAAATTATCTGACAGGGAAATTTGACGCTCATCTCGAAAGAAAGCGGTCCTGGTGTTATTCGGGTACCTCTAACGGCGCGCTGATGCGTGTTTCACCAGCTGGTTGGGCGAAACCTGGAGATTTGAGCGGGGCTGTTGAATTGGCATGTAATGTCATTTTGCCCACGCATCCAACAGATGTGGCGCTGTCTGCAGCGGCAAGCCAGGCAGCTGCTATTTCAGAATCACTAAGCCCTAACTCTACAATAACCTCAGTCGTTGAGGCTGCTTTGACAGGAGCAAAATTGGGTGAGGAAATAGGAGCGAAGTTAGCCCGAAAGACCGCACAGCGTTATCCGTTACCAAACCTGGAGTGGGCACTCGAAATCGCAGAGAAGGCGGGGGATGTTAATGAGGCTGTAGAAAAGATTCGTAGAACAATTGGTAGCCATTTTCACGTTTCAGAAACACTGGCTACATCCATGGGTATTTTCTATGCTGCAAAAGGGGACTGTGAGACAGGAATTCTCGCAGCTGTCAACAATGGTGGTGATAGTGATACCATTGCCTCCATTGTGGGTGCGCTTTGTGGTGCTTTTACCGGGATTGGTGCAATACCGCGTGAATGGCTGAATAAAATCGAAGAAGTCAACCAACTTGATTGTGAATCGATAGCAATAAAAATTAGCGACATGGTTGAAAAAAATAGCCTTTAACCGATCGTTTTCATAGGTTAGCTGTGATGCGTTGAAATCAAGTGAGCTTGTTCTGTCCACCTACAGATCGTTTCACTGAGGGTCGCTAAAGGCTTCTAATAGTATGGCAACTTGAATGGTTTCGTCTTCGAGCACCGTGAAAATTAAGCGCTTTGTTCTATGCCTCTCCTGCCGAGCTTTTTTATAGACAGGATTGAATCCGGTTTAGTTGATTGGTTAATAATCACATAGAAACGGCTTTCTGCTATGTTGTGTTATTGCGCTGGTACAATTATTAATGATGGATGATCTTTCTGCCACACTAACCACAGCAGAATTGGCTGGCTCACTGCTTCCAAAACGACCAGACAATTCTCACAAAGGCACTTTCGGCAAAGCGCTGGTGATTGCCGGTTCACGTAAATACACGGGAGCAGCAAGCCTTACTATCCAGGCAGCATTACGCAGTGGTACCGGGTTGGTGTATGCTGCCATTCCTGAGTCCATTTATGTTCCCCTTGCTGCTGGAATTCCTGAGGCAATCTGGTTTCCATTGCCTGAAAACCAAGGGGCATTTTCGGTTGATGCTGGTTTACACATTTCAGAAATATTAGCAGGTAAAGATGCTGTTGTTATTGGTCCCGGCTTGGGTCAGGCAGAAGGCACACAGGCTTTTCTTCTAACTGTGCTTTCTCATCTTCGCGAGAACGCACCAGATCTGCCATTAGTGCTTGATGCGGATGCTCTCAATATCCTGAGCAGGCAGCCGGACTGGCCAAACTTGCTGCCAAAGCAAGTTATTCTGACCCCGCATGAGATGGAATTTTCTCGTCTGACAGGTCTATTAGTAAGCGAAATTCACTCGAATCGCCTGCAATATGCTGCTGCCTACGCGCAGGAATGGAAACAGACACTTATTCTTAAGGGTGCGAACACCATCGTCTCTAACTCGCTTGGTGATTGCCGCATGCTATCCTTCGCGAATTCCGTGTTGGCGCATGGCGGCACGGGTGACGTCCTGGCGGGCTTAATCGTTGGCTTGCTAGCCCAAGGGCTTGAGCCTTTTGATGCTGCGCTTTCAGTCTGGCTGCACGCCCGGGCTGCGGAACTTGCGCTGGAAGCGGTAGGTCACCCCGCTGCCACTCTGCCCTCAGACATCATCCAGCAGTTAGGTAAGGCAATGAAGATCACCGAGTTGTAAGCGCTGCTCTGTAATCTCTTTTTTAATTTACATAACGAATGTCAATCATTTAACAAAAGTTATTCTTAAGAACCTGTCCTGTAACAGGTTCTATCAGTTTTTACTGGAATTCGTTTTCGTTGTATCTTTACAGGAAATTGAAAATACATTAAAATTTCTGCCCTAAGTTGTCAAGCAGATCGGACAGTCAAGCAGTTACCTGCCCCCTCAAAAATTGCAGTAAAACTTTTCTTTTTAAGACATTAGTTTATGTAAAGTCCAGAAAGGTAAACGATTAATTATGCAGACATCGAGTTCTGAGATTAATAAACGACCTGCTCCCAGTCAGCTATTTTCTGTTTTACGCAACCGTTGGTTTCTTTTGGGTATTGGCATGCTCGTCGTCAGCATCATGCTGGCATTAACCCTCAACATGCAACTATACGCCGTGTCTTTGGTGGCTGGCTTACTTGGTGTTGCCCTGGCAGGCTATTTCATCCTGCGCATCACGCTGCGACCGGTCCAATCAGCCGCAATGAGCGAGGCAGCAAAAGACATTCGTAGCGGCGCGAAAGCCTACCTTAGACGTCAAATCAAGACCATTCTACTGGTAACTCCATTTTTTGCAGGGCTGTTATTCTGGATCCTGGACTGGAAAGCTGCCGTAACTGGTGTTTTTGGGGTGCTGACTTCGCTGCTGGCATCTTATATTGGCATGAGTGTCAGCGTGCGGACTAACTTACAGACCGCTGACATTGCCAATGAAGGCAAGCGCAGCCCGTTCCGGATCGCCTTGTTTGGTGGTTCGGTGATGGGCTTCTGTATTACAGGTTTGAGTCTGATCGTACTTTCTTTTCTCTTCAGTATCTTTAAGGATCCGAACGCGCTTATCGGTTTCGCATTTGGAGGTGGACTCGCAGCCCTTTTTGCTCAGATAGGTGGGGGAATTTTCACGAAATCTGCGGATATCGGCGCGGATTTGGTTGGAAAAATTGAGTCCAACATTCCGGAAGATGATCCGCGAAATGCTGCAGTTATTGCCGACCTGGTTGGCGACAATGTGGGCGATTGCGCGGGACGCGGCGCAGACTTGTTCCAGACTTTTAGCGACGACCTGGTGACTGGGTCGATCGTTGCGGTAGCTATGGCTTCAGTTTATGGGCAAATTGGGATCTACTTTCCTTTTCTGCTGCAGAGCATTGGCGTGTTTGCCTCAGCAATGGGCATTTTTGCCAGCCGGGAATGGAAGCCGGGGATGTCTCCTTCGACGCAGTTCAGTGTCGGTTTGTTTGTAAGCTCGATTCTGGGAATCATCGGTGCGATGAGCATGTCACTTCTTCTTTTAGACGATTGGATCATCGGTATTGCAGCCACCCTTGGCGTCTTAATAACCACCATTGCCTCATTGAGCACTCGCCACTATGCCGGGATGGAAGGCAAACCGGTTAAAAATATTGCCACAGCTTCCAGCAGGGGTGCTGCCTTGAACCTGATCACCGGTATTGCGTATGGCTTGCAAAGTCCCGTACTGCCCGTGATCGTGTTGATGGCCGTAGTGGTTGGAGTCTACACTTTTTCCAACAACAACCTCCTGGCCCTGGTGGCGGTAAATATTGGTACCGATCTATTGATCACATTTATTATGGCTGCTGACGCATTTGGGCCTATCGTCGATAACGCGGCAGGAATTGCCTCCATGTCGCGGGCGGACAAGACGGTAGTTGATAAACTTTCAAGGCTCGATTCAGTGGGTAACACGATGAAAGCCATAACAAAAGCCTACGCAATGATTTCGGGTACTATTACAGCCTTCGTGATTTTCCTGACTTTCTATAAGCTGGCGGGCATAGAAGCGATCGATGTCACAACGCCCTTTAACCTCAGTTTCCTTTTTATCGGTGTTTGCCTGCCCTTCCTGATTTCGTCGTTGGTTATCGGATCCACAGCCAAAACGGCTGTAAAAATGGTTGACGAGGTGCGGAAGCAGTTTGCTTTGAACCCCGATATCATTAAAGGAACAGCTAAACCGAATTATTCTTATTGTATTGACATCGCTACTCGAAACGCATTGCACGAGATGATTTTGCCCAGTGCTGTGAGCATCCTGGTGCCGCTGGTGATCGGATTCGTTTTTGGAATGAACGCTCTGGGTGCGGTGTTGGTCGGTTCCGTGGCTTGTTCAGCCTTGCTTGGACCGTTTTTTAACAATACAGGGACTGCCTTTGATAACGCGAAAAAGACAATTGAGAACCTGGAGTTTTCACGCGGAACACCTGAGCATATTGCAGCCGTGATTGGAGATACTGTTGGAGATTCATTGAAGGATGTAGCCGGACCTTCCACGCTCATCTTTATGAAGCTGATTGGAATGGCTTCATTGTTGATCGTGCCTCTAATTAAGTAAAAAATCCTCCAATTCGAGCTTTAATTCAACAGACCCTCCGCAAATGTATAGACCGGATAGATCGCTGACAGGTGTTCGGACACATGGTTGACAGAT
>CAZYIJ010000016.1:18217-22006 GCA_964647425.1 uncultured Anaerolineaceae bacterium | reverse complement strand
GCCATGCCAAGATCCAGGAACATTTTCGCAATTGGCACTTCAACCAAAGTTGGGAAGTACATAAACACGCCAAAAATCACGCCAACAAAATTTGCCAACAATGTGTTTTGTCCTGCTATGGTGCGCACCCAACTTTCAGGGATAATAACCCGAACCATACCAGCCAGAAATACGCCAACGATCAATAACGGGAAAATTTGTTTTACAAATTTCCAGGTTTCCCAAATCCAACCAGTCAACTCATCTTGCTCGAAGTAACGGCGTGCTACAAACCCAATAGCGATAAGCAGAATAAAAACACCGATGAATCTGCCAGTAATATCGATGCTCATGGAGCCAAAATCTTCTTTCAGAGCTGCTAAAAGAATGGTCAGGGCAATCAGCACAATTGCTGTATTTGTCCACTTTGACCAGCGTTCATAAATTGTCTCAAAGCCTTTCCAGGCGGTGAAACCTATAACAATCAGCATCAAAATCAACAGCAGACCTTGCAGCGTAAGCCCAAGCGGCTCAAGGTTGGTTGCCAAGGCTGTAATCCAGGGTGAACTTAAATCAAGACTGGTAAAAATTGTAGTCAGCGGTCTGACCTGCAGTGTGCCTACGATCAGAACAGCAAAAAGCAGCAGGAATAAGCCCCAGACAGCGGGTTTTACTTTGACGTTTTGGTCAAAGACTCCATCAGACGCAAGCTGATCAAGGCGTTTGTTTTCATCTTTTCGGAAAATCCAAGCCATCAGCAAACCAATCACGATTCCGAAGACAATTGACAAAGCCAGCCGGGCTAAGGCGATGTCCATGCCTATGGTCGCACCGGTATAAGTGATGGCGAGGATGTTGATTGCCGGTCCTACAAACAAAAATGTTATCGCCGGTCCAAGCCCGGCACCCCGCTTCCATATCCCTGCGAACAAGGGCAGGATCGTACAGGAGCAAACTGCCAAAATGAAACCGCCGAGAGCGGAGGCAGGGTATGCTATCCACTTGGCTGCTTTAGGACCAAGATAGCGGGTGATAGTCTCTTTGGGGATCATGGTGCTCATGAAACCGGCGATGATAAAGGCCGGCACCAAGCAGAGCAAAACATGAGCTGCCAGATAATCTAACAAACTGGTCCAGCCTGCCAGAAGTAAATTACTGAGGTAGGGGAGGATTTGGGTCATTCCTGAGTCAACCAGCCAGTAATTTCTGCTTCGGAGGGAATCCGACCTGATGACAGCACTTTTCCATCCACCACCAAACCGGGTGTGGAAAGAATTGGGTATTTAGTGATTTCCTGAAAGTCTGTTACTTTTTCAATTTCAGCTTCAAGAGCGTTGTTTTCGGTAACTTTTTGGACGATTTGTTCAAGTCTTTTGCAATTTGCGCAGCCAGAACCAAGAATTTTGATATTCAACATAATTGTAGAACTCCTTTAATTTGAAATATTTTTGGATTTTGAAGCACAATGAGGACAACAACAATTCACTGATTGACCCACCGGTTCCGGGTTGGTTGTGCCAGTAAGAGCGGCGGCTTCATCAATCAGAGCAAATATAGTGGTGTCAGCCAGGCGATAGTAAACGTTCCAGCCATCCCGACGATCCAACACCAAGCCGGCTTCCCGTAAAAGTGCTAATTGTTGGGAAATAGCAGCTTGACGCAAGCCTAAGTAAGCTTCCAGATGGCAAACGCAATGTTCGCCATCGCGCAGCAACTCCAATATGGCAAGACGAGCAGGATGCCCGAGGAGTTTAAATAACTGTATGCGCGGGTCCGAATTTGTGGTGGTTATGTTTGGCTTTGTGTTCATATTCAATATTCTGAATATGATTCTAACACCATGCGCGTCAATGTCAAGAGCGGATTTTGGGTCAGAACCACATCAAAAAGAGTGTAATTAGGAGGATGCCTCGACTTAACAAGAAAACACAGTCATTTTTGCAGAAAATATTGGAAAACTACTCTATCATTGTTGGACGGATTAGAAAGTTGGATAAAATGATACAATTTTGTTGCCGCCCTGAGCATCCAGGGTTCCGCTGCACTTCAAAACTGGCCGGGCTGGTCCAAGCGACGCAAAAGCGAGAACTTAGCACCGAATCAGGTAAAAGCCGGGAGGGGTTAGGTAGGTATTTTTCATCGTGTCGAGAAACGGAGTTCTGTTTTGTTTAGTTCTCAACGAAATAATGCAATTGTTCAAGCCTTATTTGTGACCTTATTATGGTCAAGTTCATGGGTTCTGATTAAATTAACGATTGAAGAAATCCCACCGCTCACATTTGCCGGGCTGCGTTATTTTATTGCGTTTCTCGTCCTTTTGCCGGGTTTGGTTAGAAAGCGTGAATCAATCCAACAAATTAGGCGAGAAGATTGGGTAAAGCTGCTACTGCTCGGTTTAGTTTATTACGCCTTCACCCAGGGTGGGCAGTTTTTGTCCTTGAAGTATCTGGATGCGATCACCCTAAGTTTGATGCTCAGTTTTTCAGCTCCCCTGGTGGCAATTATCGGTCTTGTGCTTTTGCGTGAGCCTATAAGCAAACTACAATGGGTCGGCTTGGCTCTCTTTATGCTGGGAGTATGGGTCTATTTTTTCCCCCAAACAAGCCTGCCAAAGAGTACGCTCGGCTTGGTGTTGGGAGGTTTTACCGTACTCTCAAATGCGGCTGCATCAGTGATGGGTCGTGGAATCAACCGGCAAAAAAGTTTGGATCCGATAGTCGTCACCGGAATCAGCATGGGATTTGGAGCCATATTACTGCTAGCAAGCGGAATAGGGTTCCAAGGTCTGCCGCCTTTGAGCAGTAAATCGTGGTTGATTTTGATTGTGCTGGCGATCGTCAACACTGCATTTGCCTTCTGGCTGTGGAACAAGAGCCTGCAGGTGTTGACGGCGATGGAGTCCAGTTTTATCAACAATACTATGCTGATCCAGATTACTCTTTTGGCATGGATTTTCCTGGGAGAAAAATTAAGCTGGATTGGGGTGATTGGTCTGGCAATCGCGAGCATTGGAACAGTTTTGATCAACTTTAAACCTGCCGTAAAATAACAGTAAATCCAAGAAACAGGTTTTCAATTCTTAATGCGATATCTCCGCAGGCGGATCCATAGCGGCTGCACTAATTTTCGAATTGTGTACTTGAGAGTCATCAGCGAGAACTTTTTTCCGCCGTCACGGTAGTGCACACGCAGCATCTCAGGCCAGCAGCGATCATCTTCGGCAATCGACTTGGCGCCTTCGTGCAAACGGAAGGCTGCCCAAAGCTCGCGAACATAGAGAAGCGGAGCATACGCTGCAAGGCGAGTCCAGAGATCATAATCCATGGCAAAGTAGAAGCTGTCATCAAGCGGTCCGACCTTGCGCCAGAGCTCTGTCCGGAAAAATGCGGTTTGTTGAGGGATGTGCACATAACCCCGGCGCAGTTTTTTCAGATCGGTTTGAGCAGCCGGAAAATCACCAATCACTTGTCCTTCGGCGTTGATCCATTGGCAATCGGCATAGACCATCCCCACCTCGGGATGGTCTTGAAGCTGACGCACAGCAGCACTGACAGCACCGGAATAAACAATATCGTCCGAATTGAGCCATGCCAGAATTTCGCCATTGGCTCGGGCGAAGCCCTGGTTGATGGCATCGGTCTGCCCTTTGTCTGGCTGGCTTTGCCAATATGCCAGGCGGTCAGCATATTTCTGGATGATTTCAAGGCTGCCATCAGTGGAACCGCCATCAATAACAATGTATTCGATGTTTGGGTAATCCTGCTTCAGGACCGAACGCATGGTTTCTTCGAGGAAGCGCGCTTGGTTGAA
>CAZYIJ010000016.1:0-18117 GCA_964647425.1 uncultured Anaerolineaceae bacterium | reverse complement strand
AATCCTGCTTCAGGACCGAACGCATGGTTTCTTCGAGGAAGCGCGCTTGGTTGAATGAGGGCGTGATTATAGAAACCAGCGGTTTTATTGACATATTCTTATTGTAAATCAGGGCTTGTATAGTCAACACCCACCCCCCTTAACCCCACCCCGCGAGCGGGGCGCAAGCAGTCCCAGGAGGGGGTAAAAAACGGAATGGTCATCCTGGTTAAATAAGGGAGTGATAATTGAGACGAGTGGGTACTCAGGCATTGTGATCCTCGTGTTTTTGCTTGCTCTGATAGCGCTTTGATCGGCATGTGGCATATATGTCACGGATATGCTGGGCACCCAAGGCACCGAGAGCGGCATATCCCATCCGTTTGAAGGTCCCTTTCGATGTAGATGGTGACAAGCGCAGCATTTTGGCGTACGATCGCAATGCCGGCTTGTAATGCCTGGCTTCCACCAGGTAGAAGGCATTCAGACGGTGTGCTCCAGCCCAGATTTGGTTAAAGATTTTCGCGCTGAGCGGATAAAAACGCTGGTCCTCGCAAAGCCAATGGGCAAGGCGGAACGCTTCTGCCCCAAATTTTTCAGCGTGAGCGATGTTTTTAGCATCAGAATGGATGCGCGCTGCCGACCAAACTTTGCCGGGAACGTATTGTGGTTCAGTGATGGCTGCCATCCGGAGCCAGAACTGCACATCCAGCAGGTAGTTGTAATTCAGGTCGAGATATCCAGCTCGTTCTAATACTTCACGACGCAAAAAGACACCGGGCTGACCAATGATTTTGAAGGTCATTAGATCCGCCAGTTTCCAGTCTCCATAACGCATGAGATTGAAGGGGGTGCCGTTTTCGTCGATGGACTCAACATCACTGTAGACAAAGCTGGCATCAGGATGTTGACGAAAGGCTTCCACGGCATCGGCAACCGCACCCGGATAGTACAGATCGTCCGAGTTTAGCCAACCGATGATCTCACCCGTAGCTTTGGCGAAACCTTTGTTGACGCCATCTGCCTGTCCACGATCCTTCTCGGAAACCCAACCCGCCAGTTTGGACTCAAATTTTCTAATGATCCCAAGGCTGTTATCGGTGGAACCACCATCGATGACCCAATATTCGATATTTGGGTAGTCCTGATTTAACACAGAAAGCAGCGTCTGCTCAAGGAAAGCCACCTGGTTATAGGAGGGGGTGATGATGGAGACCAGTGGTTGGGAGATCATAGTTGAATTATAGTTGAAGTTGAAGTTGGGATTCTACGGTTATTACAGCAATGTTCAGCGTTAAGTCAGGTTACGTCACAATGGTGAAGTGGAATTGGACAACTTCGGTGAGTTCGTGCGCTCGGCCAGGAGACCGGCGCAATCAGCCCTATCCTACCCAAACAAAGTGTTGTAATCGACTTTTTCAAAGATCTCGAGTTTGCCGCCCACAGTCGCGTCGAGGATTTTTCGCCCATTTTGTTCGTAAGCCTGGCGAGCCATGCGGTAGCCTAATTCTGATGTCTCCAGATCAGGCAATTGCCAACGGAAACCCTTACCGAAATAGGCTGCGGAGAAATGGTTGGGGTCGTCTCCCTGGGATTGGATGGTGGTGTTGGGTTTCCCTTTGGTAGCGAAACTATGGTCGACACCAATCAAAATGACTTCGCTAAAACCCAGGTGATACGCCAGCTGCAGGCAGACGTTGGTGACCGTTGCGCCCTCCCAGACCCGACCAGTGACATCCTTGGAGAATTTGGGCGAGGTATAGGAGGTATAGATGAAATGCATCCAGGGGTCCATCGTCAACCACTTGCGTGCCCGCCAAGAAAAAAACTTGGGTATTTGCAGGTTGTTGAACTCTTCGACCGATTGCTCCACCACCAGATCGTTAACACAAACCAGGATATCCGGGCAAAAGCCAAGTTCATCGGCAGCCAAAAAAATGCGATTCATGCCAATGCAAAAATCATTTTGTAGTTTCGAGAGGTCGGTGTTTTTCAAGGAAGGTCCGTTGCCCACAACAAAACAACGCTCACCCTTGTGAGTATCCTTTAGGGCAGCCAGACGGCTCTTGGATTGTCTGCGCCAGGGATGAAAATTTGCTGCTGGGAGTTCCGGCAGACGGCGCAAGCCATCATAAGCTCGCTGGGCAATATCCATGAACCGTTCCTGAAAAGTGTTAGGCATTGGTGAGTCCTACTCCGTGCTCAAGCGACAGGTGGCGCCGCCATCCACAACCAAACCCTGTCCGGTAATAAAGCTTGATGCAGAGTTGTCACCCATGAAATAGATCACTGAAGCAATTTCCTCAGGGTTGGCAACCCGACCGTTAACCGTTTTGGCAGCCAGAGCGGCCAATTGTGCTTCTTCTGAAGCTTCACCAGCGCGACCGCGGTGAAAACCAGCCCGCAGCATGGGGGTATCTACCGCGCCGGGAAGGACAGCATTCACGCGAATGTTATAAGGAGCGAATTCGATCGCCATGGCGCGGGTGAGGGCAAGCAAACCTCCCTTGCTGGCGGCATAAGCGGCGATATTGGCGGAAGTTGCTACAGCATGCACCGAAGACACATTAACAATCGCCCCGCCACCCTCTGCTTTAAGCAGTGGGTACGCCAGTTTGGCACCCAGAAATACGGATCGCAGGTTCGAACCCATCACCGCATCCCATTCTTCCACAGTTGTCTCGATTAGCGGTTTGGTGACCTGGAAAGCGGCGTTGTTAACCAGGACATCGAGGGTAGGTGAAAAGGCGTTGGCTTTGACATAGATCATTTCAAGGTTTTCAGGCACAGCGATATCCGCTTGAATGTAGAGCCCATCCTGCGGGAATTCGTCGTATTTCGGTAGACGATCGACCCCAATCACTCGAAAACCGCGTTGGTTGAAATAAGCAACGGTTGCCTGCCCGACGCCACCAGCGGCGCCAGTGATTAAGACTGTTTTCGTTTTCTCAACCATTTTTCTCCTTTACTTTAATCTTCTCAGCATATTTTTTGCTTGAGTTAATCGAACTAATCTTTCTTTTCCATCGCCTTCAAGTTATTGATGTCTCCCACCGGGATATCCAGACCTATCAAGAGGTTGCGTAGGGAGTTCCAGTGAATGCGCTCATAGAATAAGGGGCTACTGTTGGTGTTATGGGGGGAGAGCAGAACGTTATCCATCGTTGTCAACGGGCTGTCAGCGGGCAGAGGCTCTTCTTCAAAAACGTCCAGCGCAGCACCACGTAAACGCCCTTCTTGCAAAGCTGCGATCAAGGCCTCTTCATGCACAACCGGACCGCGACAGGTATTGATCAGCACTGCCGATGGTTTTACATGCCTGAGCGTCTCAGCATTGATCAGGTGGTACGACGTGGGGTTAAGCGAGGTGTTTAAACTGATGTAATCGGACCGCTCAAGCAAATCCTCCAGATTTGTCATCTCTACGCCTTGTTCAAGGATGAAATCTGGTTCAATGTCAACGATATCGTTCCCCAGAATGGTCATTCCAAACGGACGGGCGCGTCGAATGACGGCTTTACCAATATTACCGACACCAACCACGCCTAGAGTCGATTCGCTCAAGGTGTGACACCGTATCTTCTTCCATTCACCTGCTTTCATTGCCTCATCCATCCAGGGCACGTTGCGGGCAAAAGAGAGCATGCCAGCCATAACACTTTCTGATACTGGCACGGTGAAGGCGTTGGGCGTGCGACCAACCATAATGCCGTACCTTGCTGCTGCTTCGGTATCAATTGCGTCCACTCCGGTACCCCATTTTGAAATAACCTTCAGTGTCCTCGCATTAGCAGCGATCACTTCGGCAGTGTAACGGTCATCCCCACAAATTGTGCCCTCGTATTGACCAGCATATTGCAGCAATTCGTCAACTTCAAATCTTTCGTCTACTTCTGCAACTACTACATTCAAACCAAAAGACTCCAGAATTGGGGTGAAACGATCCATAAAGGGGATCATGTAAGGTGCGGTAATCAGAACAGTTCTCATGAAACCTCGTTTAGTTTTGTTTTTGCAGTAAAGTTCCGGCGATGACAAAATCTAGTTCTTCATCGATATCAGTAGCTTCGCGGGCGTCCATTTCGAACATGAATGGGCGGTCTCCCAGGCGGTTGCGGCGGGTGAGCAGTGTTTCACGTGTGAAAAGATAAAGACAGGAGTTCTCTTCATAGATCGGAGGGAGATCCTGCGTGCGCAAGAGAACCGCCGGATTATGGTTTACAGCCTTTCCAAGCTGATCCCAAAGGCGGGTTTGGAGACGGGTAACACTGAAAAGGGAGTCATATTCCGGGTAGAGCCCGCGCAGCTGCTGGATAGCCTTGGAAATTGTGGCGGCTTTGAGCAGCGGGTTGGTTGAGTGGGTCTGCAGATAGAGGTCTGCCGGAACTTGGGCGGTATCATAGACCAATATCTCATTGGTGGGGGTTGTATCGGCACGCAGGTCTTCCGGTCTCAACAAGACCTTGACCTGCGGGTAATCCTTTGCCAAGCCATCAATGATGATGGGTGAATCTGTATTCACCACAACCTCTGCGATCTCAGGGCAGCTCAAGAGTGTCTCAATGATGTGGGCATAGAGCGGTTTCCCGCACATCGGGCGATAGTTTTTTCCAGGTACGCGTTTTGAGTCATGGCGCATGGGCACCAGGGCAACAATTCTTTCCAGTTTCATTTTCGATCCTCCATGAGCATGAAGTTGCCATCCTGCAGAAGTCCATCACAGACAACTGCCATCGTTTCTGAGTTAGCTGGCAATAGGTTTTGCCATTTAAATTCTTTCAGTTTCACATAACCTGCCCAGACGCCATCTGGTTCAAGGAAGTCCTCAAAACTCAAAGAAGAGCGATAGAGCTGCCAATAAAGGAAGCGGCGGGAGTTCGCTTTGAAATGTACCGGTACCTCAACATGGTCAGCCTGAAGCAAACCTTCCAATTGAGCAAAGTAGGCAGGTTTATCTTGCGGAAACCAAACTACGTCGGAAGCGGTGTAGCGGGCTTTACCTGCTGAAAGCACACCAGCACCGAGGATGGATGCTTCCATGCCAATGGTGGAGTTATAGATCAAGACGAATTTTGCCATCCGGATAAGATCATAAGAATTGATGAATTCCTGGGGTGGAATGAAACGCAGATTAGGCACAAGCTCAACCTGGCGTTTTTTCGCCCACTCAGCCACCGATTCCTCACTGGCTTTACCTGCCCGGGCTTCGTCGGGATGAGCCCGAATAACAAAGAGCGTTTCAGGATGGTCTTTGGCTACCTGGAGAATATCGTCGAGCCAGGTAAACATATCTTCAAAGATCACATTGGCATGCGGTTGGCTGGTGTCAAAGATCACGTTGGTAAACACAGGCACAACCTGTTTGAATCCTTTGGCGAACTGGATAAATTCCGGGCTGAGCTGGCTCATTTCTGGCCAGAACTGCACGCCTGCCATGTGAAAATCGCCTTTAAACCTGGCGGTCAAGTAAGCATCCAGTTTTTCGTTTTGAGCCGGGTCAAGTTGAAAATCCTTTGGGATATCCAGGTCATATGCCGTGGCATCCCCGTCCGTGAAATAAGCACTTAGCGGCTGCATGCCAACCTCGTGGCTAACCACCCTGATACCGCGCCTGCGGGCGAGCCAACGGGCAGTTGCCTCGGGATATTGCATGCCGTTGAATACAACCAGCGCTTGAGGGCAGCTTTCGTCGAGCAGCTTTTCAAACTGCCCAGCCAAGGACCAGGCTGACTTCAGGTAATTTTTGAACAGGTCCCGGGTGTATTGATCGTCAAGCAGGTGGTGCCGGCGCAAGATCCAGCGGATGGAAGGCAAAACCAACTCACCCAAAGGGGTGCCCAGGTACTCAAACTTCATCAGCTGAGGCAAACCCAGGGATGCCAGCTGTTCATCAAGGGCAGGATCGGGTTGGAAAATGAAATTACTAACCTGGCTGCTCGAAAATTCGGCTTCAGACTGCCTCAGGCAGCCCGCGCACGGCGGTGCGGCTTGGGCGTCTTTGCGGCTTGTCCCCAGGAGGCAGGGTTTTAAACCGGCTGAACAAACAAAATGGATAACCGGCACACCTTGCAGGTTCAAGGACCAGGCACTCAAAATCGCAAATCCTGCGTTTAGGCTCAAGCCGTTAAGGCGCGTTGAAGCATCAAAGAAAATAATCGGCTGTTGATCCGATGCTGGTGCATGCTCACGAACTATGCGCGACATAGCGCGCAGGTCGGAATAACCCTTGCGTCGGATTGCTTCCCTTTTTACTCGGGTTTTCAGCCGATCGAGAATGCTGGTCTGGTTCATCTTACTGACTGATCCGCCGTAATTTTTTGATTGAAGATTGCTCGCTGTCGTAGACTTTTTTGACACCGTCACCAAGTGACTTTTCGGTCACACGGATGTATTTGACCAGCGTAGCAATGCCTTGCGGTTCCACTGAAGCGCTTTGGTCTGAGCCCCACATTGCCCGGTCAAGGGTGATATGGCGTTCCACCAGGCTGGCACCCAGGGCAGAAGCAACAACGGTGGGAACCAAACCAACCTCATGCCCCGAATAGCCAATCGGACAATTGAAAGTGTCGCGCAGTGTTTGGATCATGCGCAGGTTCAATTCTTCTGGTGGGCAAGGGTAGGAGCTGGTTGTGTGGCACAGAACCAGGTTTTCTTCCCCTAAGAGGTCAACCGCTTCCCGGATCTGCTCCATGGTGGACATGCCGGTCGAAAGTATGATCGGCTTGCCAGTCGCACGGTAGGCGCGCAGCAGTTCCTTGTCGGTCAGCAAAGCCGAAGGGATCTTGTGGGTGGCAGGGTTGAATTTCTCGATAAACTCGATGGAGGGAATATCCCAGGAAGAAGCAAACCAATCCAAGCCCAATTCCTTGGCATAACGATCGATTTCGTCATAAGCGGCTTCATCAAACTCGACTTTGTAACGGTAATCAAGGTATGTGATGTAGCCCCAGGGTGTATCGCGCATCTGACCTTGTTGTTCCAGCGGCACACAAAGCTCAGGGGTTCGCTTTTGGAATTTAACAGCATCAATTCCTGCATTCTTTGCTGCCAGCATGAGGCTTTTGGCAACATCAAGATCGCCGTTGTGGTTAATGCCAATCTCACCAACGATGTAGACCGGTTGGTTGTCACCAATAATTCGTTCACCAATTTTGACTGAATATCTCATAGGTTCCTTTACTGAGCTAAGTAGCTGCCAATCAAGTGCATATCACATTGTTCTGTACACTTGATTCCAGGTGTTAATGTGAAATGGTCGTTGCGGAAGTTGTTGTAAGCTTCACCATTCCAAATGTCGTACAGGCTTTGCGTACGGGCATCTCCAAGGATGATTTCATTGTTGAAATCTTCGACGCATTGGGCACATTCTCCGTTCGATTTGATCGTCATGGAAGACCAGGGGAATTGGCAGAATTCCTGCCAATGAATGGAGGCAGTGGTCTGTTTATTATCTTCATACCACATCTGATCCTGGCTCTTGAGATAAACATAAACATCCAGCCCTTCAAAAGCTTCCACCAGTTTTTGATATTCATCCTGCTGCCAGGGCTTGTTCAGGTTGATCATGGTGATCACGATGGTAGTTTTGTAATTTCTTTGGGCTTTCAATTCCAACAGACGCAAGATATTGCGGTAGGCTTCGGTAAAGTTCGAGGCGTCACCCCGTACACTTTTATGGCGCAGGTCGTCAACGCTTTCAATGGAGTATTTCACCAAGCCCAAGCCATTCTCGAAGGTTTCGATCGTGCGGTCCATATTGATATTGGCTGGATTGCACGAAAAATAAGATTCAAGTCCTCGTTCGGTCATCCACTTAACGTAGGTGGGGATGTTTTTATCCAGGAGTGGGTCGCCGTAGCCATGCAAAACGATAACGCGGGGGATTTTATAGAGGAAGAAGTGATTTTCGCTCATGCCATTCCTTGGCACTCCATAGTAACCCTCTGCAAAGTCTTCCCAGCGAGCCAATTGTTCCTGGCTGAAAGGTGAAAGCTGATCAATCACCCTTTTAAAGAGCTCAGGAGCCATGGTTTCGACCGACCTGGTCATCATGGTCGTTCGGGGGCACATCTCGCAGCGCATATTGCAGGCGTTGGTGGTTTCGATGTTGTACGCCACCGGATTGGGACTTCGATAGCTCTCCAGCAACCCCTTGAGTTCTGCTTCTGAGAATTGCTCACCAGCCTTGAGACGTTTTTTTAAATCGCCAACCTTCATATAAAATTCGATATCGATCATCGTTGTTCAGTTTCCTTTATTTATTTGTGTATAGCTGTTCTAAGATTAATTCTGCTAATTCCCTGACGGCACCTTTGCCACCAGCGTGGTTGAGTACCAGGTCTGCCTGCCTGAGCACCTGTGGATGGGCATCGGCTGGACAGACGAAGTAGCCGACCAGTGGCAGAACCACCAGGTCGTTCAGGTCATTGCCGATGTAAATAATTTCGTTTGGGTCAATCTTTCTTTCATTTACCAAGTCTCGAATTGCCTGGTCTTTGTTCAAAACAGATTGAAATACCTCGATGTTCAGTTTGCGCGCTCTGGCAGTAACAACCGGATTGGTTTCGCGTGAGAGGATCATGGGTTCAATATCTGTATTTTGTTTCAGCAAATCAACTCCAAAGCCATCGGAGCGGCTGCAACGAACGCTTTCGCGTCCATCCTGGTCGACGTATACCTTGTCATCGGTCAACACGCCATCAAAATCCATGATGAGGTGGCTCACTTTGACAGGGAAGAAACGGCGGCTTTTAAGTGGGTCGATTACTTTGATGCGAGGGTCGTTGACAAGCCTGGCTGAACTTCGAAAATCTTCGATAGTATCAATGTCGACCGTGTATAAGGGGTCGATCAATAAAGGCAAAATCACATCACCAGTCAGGCTGTGTTTGTCCAAAATCGTAGTTGTGCGGATTGCATCAATATGGCCAGTCTGCCAATAGGTATCCGGGAGCGCTTGCCTGGGCGCGTTATATGGTTCGCTAAGTCCAGCGACATTTAACAGTGGTTCAAGCTGACCCTCGCGACCAATTTGCCACATCTTGAAAGGGTTTTGACCCGAAGGAACCACTCCACGGACACAATCGGCTTCAGGGTGCTCCACCAGCTTCTTGATGGCTTCGTCAAGCAGCCCGACGGGTCTGATGGGTGAAGTTGGGCGAAGTTGGATGACGATCTCTGGTTGATAGCCTTCATTTTCCCTCAACCACTGCAGAGCGTGTTCAAAAACAGGTAAATCAGTCGAGTCATCCTGGGCAAACTGAGCAGGGCGCACAAAAGGCGTTTCAGCCCCCCATGCACGAGCAACTTCAGCTATTTCAGAGTCATCAGTAGAGACGATCACGCGGGTGACAAGCTCAGCCTGCAAGGCAGCCGCGATGCTATACGCGATCAGTGGTGCGCCGGCAAAGTCGCGTAGGTTTTTTCGCGGAATGCCTTTGGAGCCACCCCGGGCAGGAATGAGTGCCAGGACTTCCAGTCGGTTTACCATGCTGTCCAACCTCCATCGACCACCAGGTTACTGCCGGTCATGTATGAACTGGCATCGCTGCATAAAAACAGCATAGCCGCATTCATTTCGTCCAGTTTTGCCATTCGTCCCAACACCGTGCGAGCACTATATTGTTCGGTGAAGGCAGCATCGTGGTCATTAAAAACCCCACCTGGTGTGAGGGCATTGACGCGGATATTCTTACCGGCAAAATAGGTTGCCAGGTAGCGTGTGAAACCGAGCACACCGGCTTTCGTCACTGAATAGTAAACTGGTTTGAACTGGCGGGTGCCATCCGGACGTTCGTACAAACGCTGGTCAGGACCAACCAGACCATACATGGAAGAGATATTCACAATCGCGCCCTGTCCTTGTTTCAACATCGGTACAATAGCAGCTTGAGAAGTCAAAAACATGCCGGTCAGGTTAACATCCAGAGCTTGCCGCCACGAGTCTAGCGAATAAGTTTCAAAAGCATTGGCACCTTGGGCAGAAGCACTGGCAGAATCAAACTTTGGATCAAGCGCGGCACTGTTGACCAGGACATCCACACTGCCAAAAGCCTCCAGCGCCTGTTCTACCATAGCTTTTACGGAGAGCGGGTCTGTAACATCGACATTCACAGCCATTGCGTTGAGACCCATTCCATTGATTTCGTTCGCATTTTCTACAGAAGGAATTACGGCAAGATCAGCCAAAACAACGTTTGCGCCAGCTTGAGCCAGCGCAATGCTAAATTGCCTGCCCAACAAACCAGCCGCGCCTGTGATTATGGCGGTCTTACCGGTCATGTCGAACTTTGAAAATATTGATTCAGTCGTCATTTGTTGTGCCTGTCAGTGGTTTGGATTTTACCATCAGGCGCCTCTTAAGAGGGCAGCTTCACTGAGCAGCCACTCTGTGACGAACTTTGACGAGCCACTTCAACAATTTTTTGCACCCGTTTACCGTCTGCCAGAGTGCAGTGAGCAATATTTTCTCCCTGGCAAAGCCGCACGAAATCTTCCATCTCAGCCAGGAACATATCATTGCGCTCAAAACCATCAGGCGGGCAGAGCGTTTGAGAGGTTTCCAACTCGATATTTTCAACAACAGCACATCCTGAGCTGCCATTCCAGCTCACACGACCCTTTTCAAATGAGATATCGAGAGTGTGAGAGGTCGGTTGCTGATAATAATCCAGGTGAACTGTAGCTAATGAGCCTGAATGAAATTTGAGGAGCAATTCGACATTGTCTTCCACATCCAGTTCCAATGGGCTCAAGTTATCAAGGCTGGCAGACAGTGAGCGCACCTCTCCCATCAGCCAACGTAGGTAATCGATCGGATGAGAAAGCGTGTTAAGCACGCCACCGCCCAAGTCCGCTCGGGCAGCATACGAATGGCGGTAATCCTCCCAGGGATGCCAGCCCGGCAGGTATTCTCCCCAATGAGCGTGCGCTTTTATCGGTTTACCAAGCAGTTTTGTGTCTACAACCTCTTTGATTTGCTTTAGAACGGGATGATAGCGGAGGTGAAAACCGACCAAGGCTGGTTTTCCCGCTTGATCCAGTGCTTCCTGCAGTTCACGAATGCCAAGAAGGCTGTCTGAAACAGGTTTCTCTATTAGTAATGCTGCGCCAGCCTTTGCAGCGGCTGTTGCCACTTCAAGGTGGAGCGAGGTGGGATTGGCGACGATAACTCCATCCGGTCTTTCCGCCAGAGCCAGGTTTAAGTCTGTGTAAGTTGGGTAACCGCGGAGGTCGGTGTCGGGCAAAGTCGCTTGATGTGTGCGGTAGAGCATCAGGTCAGTCTGCCCCAATGTTTTCAGGTTGCGCAAATGCCTGCGCCCAATCGAACCTAAACCAGCAATCAAAAACTTCATTCTGTCCTCCTGTTTTCATGTAAACCACGGTAGAGCCAATTGATAATGCGCTGAGCAATTTTTTGGATAACCTCATTTCCCCAAAGTCCAGTGGGGGTTTCTGAAGCAGTGCTGATGATTACCGCCTTGGTATTAATGCCATCCCTGGCAGCAAGCGCCTCGACTTCTTCGTCGATCGCATTCCCCAACAGACGCATGGTCTGCTCATGCGTGGTCAGGCGCAGGTAGCCTTTGGCGTCCATGCGATCGTCCATCTCCACCATCCGCCCCATCATTAGATCACTCCAGCCGCTATCCAGCATCTCTAATAGAACCTCGAGAAAAACCTTTTTGGGAATCAGGACCTGGAAATGGTGGGCGGATACCCAGGCTTTTACGCCCTGGTATTCCACCAAAATATCTTCAACACCAGCAACTTCACTTTGATATCGTTCCAGCGTGCGACCGGAGTTGTCCATATATTCTTGTTCCCACTTAGGTGGGATCAAATCGCCTCTTTGAACCATACCAGGATGGTCTTTTTGGTAATCATTTACCCACTTGAGGGTACTTTCAGAACTCATCACGACTCGCTGCTTAATATAGAAGCCTGTCACAGCGCCTACATTCGGATAGGTATCAAGAATCTGGAGATGCTTGGGAAGCCAGCCAGGTAAATGATAGACGTCGTCATCAGTATAGGCAATCACTTCACCCTGGGCGAGGTTGGCAATGCGCCAGAGCGCGTTCAATTTCCCAATGTTTTGCTGAGAGAGAACCAGGGTATCGATTTTGCCTGCCTGGTTCAGCTCTTTCAAGAAATTTGTCATTTCGTGGCAGGATCCGTTATCGAAAACCAGCAGCTCAAAAGGTTCAGGAGTATTTGCCAGGATACTTTCGAGTGTTAAGCGGGTGACATCAAGACGGTGTTGAAAATAACCAGCCTGGTTAGGCGCAAAGACCAGCACAGCCACTGTCACCCGGGGTGGCTTGAACTCGAGTTGTTGACCTCGGGAAGGATTGGTGCCTAATCGCGCCATCACTTGCCTCCTAATCCGGAGTTGGCGAGTTTCTGATCCATCTCAGCCTGTTTCGCCTGTTCTATTCTTGCCTTGCGTGGATGCAAAAGGCGAAAGAGTTTTTGTGTGAGGTCATAGTTCCCAGATTTTAGGAGCGGGGCGTTTTGAAGTTCGCGCCAAAAACGCGACCAGCTGTGGGGCATTTTTTTCAGTTTTCCGTTGAATAAACGATGGGAAGCGTCGTCCAAAACGAAAATTGTTCTATTTCCGCCAGCAAGCCGAATGTTTTCGCCGGTTTCTGGCAGCCGATAATGCGGCTTGCCGTCAGGTAAGTGGCGGTAATCGTGATCCTGGTGGATGATAGTTAACTCATTACTGCAGTCGACTGCCAGCCATCCCTGCCGCCTGGCTTGGTAAATCATCCAGTTATCCCATCCAGCTCTGCCAACGCTGAAATCCGGGATCTGCTGGAAGCAAGCGCGGGGAAATATGAAATAATCACTACCTGTACGCATATGAAGTTTTCCATCACTATGCATCCTATGTTTCAGGGATGAAACCCAATTACCTTCGAAAGTGAGCGGTTCTGTGACTTCCAAGTCCCAGCGCTGACCGATCATCAGGAACTGCTCAGCCTGGCTGGCAACAGTACGTATCACCTCGAGGGTCTCAGGAAAAAGAATGATGTCAGCGTTGACATAAGCCAAAAAGGGGCTATCGTTCTGCTGGCGACCAAGATCGAAAATAGAACTGATCAGGGGTGTGCCCAACCGGTTAAGGCGTACATCCGGTCGATGACTGAAACCGTATGCTTTCGCAGCATCGGCAATCCCTTCTTCATCACCAACGACAACAACCGACACAGATTCGCCCAGAGCCTGCCAGGAGCGTAAGGCGTTGTGCTGGATCAGGCTGGTGTGCGGGTCTGTGAAAGCCTTTGGAGCGGTAAAAAGGGTTAAAAAGGGCGTCATCACTTGCCCTCCACAGGAAGCCAGGCTTGCTTTGGGTTTAGTCGGGTCAGTATTTTTCTTTTGAACATACCCAAGTCGCGTTTCAGCCTGACCGCTTTCTCTGGTTTGGGCAATTTCTGCGTGCCTGCAGACGAAGGCTTGGCCAAAATTGTCAGGTAAAGAGGCAAAATCTCGGAACGGGGCATTCCGTGTTTACGGAACGCAACAACTTCAAAACCAGTTTGCTGAATGAGTTCATTCAAGGTGTGCTTGGTGAAACAGGAAAGATGGGCGAGTTCGTAAGAATCATGCGCATAAAAATTCGGCACTTCAATTAACAACAGCCCGTCTTCAGCAAGCAACTCTTCGCGAATTTGGGTCAATACCTGGATAGGATTCTCAAGATGCTCTAATACATGCATTAAGGCTACCAAGTCAAAATGTTTGGGCTTTTTAGAGATCAAAGCTTCAATCGAAGCATACATGGGAATCCCTTTGGCTTCAGCCGTAGCGCGGTAAGCATCACCGGGTTCCACGCCTTCCACTTGTGCTCCAAAATTTTTCGCGAATGTTTCAAGGAGGAGACCCGATGAAGCGCCAATATCAAGGATATCGGAGAATTTATTGTTGTGAAGGCTCTTCAGCCATTCAGCCTGGTTAAGAGCGCGCTGAGTTTGCTGGTAGAGATCCTTTGGCGTGGGCTCTTCGCTGGCCTGGTAAATACGCCGATAGGTTTGTTGATAAAAATCGGGGTCGGCAGCCTTGCTGGTCTGAGTATCTTGAAAAACAAATCCGCAATTTTGGCAGATCAGGTATTGCAAGGGGAAGCCAAATGATTGTACTTTTTCAAAATTCCTAAGATTCTGGTTGGTACATAAAGGGCAGGAGGATTGGGCTTCGCGATTGCGCATAGGTGAATCTGAAGGTTGTTGAGTTGCAGTTGTAGTTTGTTCTTGAGCTTTCAAGTCCGTTGCCAAAGGCGCACGCGAGTCAACTTCATAAAGGTTTTTGTGGTGAACCTGGGCTACCTTTTGTTGCCATTCTGGATGGCGCTCGTTCTCTGCCAGCAGTTCTTCAAGGCTAAAATCGTCTCGTCCATCAAAAGCTTCATAGATATCATTGGCAAGCTGCAAATCTACGGGTGTATCAACGGTAAAACGCAAATGGCCCTGGCTGGGTTCCATGTCGACGGTCACAACCTTGAACTTTCCAGGCGTGTCATAAAGAAATGGCATGACATGTTCGCGTTGGTAGGGTTGATCAGCCTGCTGCCAGGCTTGTTGCAGCGCTTGAAAAGAGCAGACTTCGCAGTCCATCCCAATGGGCGTGGTGCGTTCAAAAGGTGGAGGAAGACGGTTTGCAGCGAAATCAGCACCGCTGTCCAGAAAAGCCTGGATCACGCGGTCAATTTCTTCGGGCGCTATCATCGGGCAATCAGCAGTAATGCGTACAATTATATCTGCTTGAGCAAACAGGGCAGCCTGGTAGTAGCGGTCCAGGACGTCGTAGAGGTCTCCGCGGAAGCAGGCAATTCCTCGTTCCTTACAAAATTGCAAAATTGGCAAATCTGATGGTTCGCTGGTAGTAGCGACTACGATTTCATCAATTAGCTGAGCCTGGCGCACTCTCGAATAAACGCGCGCTAACATTGGCTCGCCTGCAACAGGCAAAAGAACCTTACCTGGAAGGCGGCTTGAGCTAAGCCTGGCTTGAATGATTGCTACTATTTTCAAGGTTTTCTTTCTTTTTTACTCGACTATTGGATCAATTTGTATTGAACCAATGCTGGTATCGTAGTCGTTCAGGGCTGATGCCATATTCGCCGGAGTGGTTATGAAGACATTGATCCAAAGCCTGCTTTCTTCTTTGAAGATATAAGCTGCCCAAGCATGAGCATCCTTGGAGTAAGTGAAGCGAGTGATCTCCCGACCATCAAGGATCAGGTTATCCCGATCTACCTCGGTGTTGTCTCGACCGAGAATTTGTTCCAGCCCCAACATGATAAAACTTATTGGGAGACCAGCAAGCGATTTGTTCCTAACCACAATAAGTCGGGTAGGATAAACTGCCGGCGTGCCGCCATCAAAACCGTACCAGACAACATTTCCTTCCACATCTTTGATCACGTCACCAGCAATGCCTTCTGACGAACCTACAAGGTTGGTGATCGTCTCGATGATGGACGGAAGTTGATCTTTAATGTCTTCAGCAATATAGGTGGGCGGGAGCATGATCTGCATGCCTTCGCCGTAGTACCATTGCATACTCATGTCCGGGGTTGGTGTAGGTGTGGGTGTGGGAGTCGCAACTTCTTTTCTCAAGGGCAAATTGCATGACACAACAGTGAGCAGCATCACACCTAATATCAAGATAATTTTCTTTTTCATTTTATTTTCCTTCATTCACATTCAGCAGTACCTGCTGATAGCAGTCCAACAAGACCTGCCGATTTTTTTGCCAGTAGGCCTTTCCTTCAGCGGTCGCTCTGGCACTTTCTTTCATTTTCTCTGTCGGATGACAATTCAGTATGGTCTCCCTGAGAGCATCACTATCATTATCAGGAAAAATCCAACCGTTATCATTATGGTACACCCATTCAAGATTTGCCGGGATATCCGAAGCGATGGTGGGCAAGCCGCAAGCCAGCGCTTCCATCAGAGAAACGGATGAACCATCCACATGGCTGGGTGTGACATAGATATCGGCGGCACCATAATACTGGATCAAATCCTCGTTTGGCACTCGACCACCAACAAAAACCTTATCTTTGAGGCTTTCACTTTCTAATTTTTTCATATATTGGTTGTGCAGGCTGCCGTCACCTAGCAAAATGAGCCGCAAGTTCGGGTCATTTGCTGCTGCTTCCTCAAACGCTTGCAGCAACACGTCGACCCCATAGTTAGGTTCCCAACTGCGCAGACAGAGCAACACCCGTTTAGCCTCCCAACCCATTTCTTCGCGCCAGGGAAGACCAGATTGGCGAACATTGTCAGGAGAAAAGTGCTGCAAGTCGACACCCCAGGGGAAGATGCAGATCTTTTCACGCGGAAAACCCAGTTCAACAGCTTTTTCTGCGGAACAATTTGCATCGGTTATCAGGGATTGTGAACGCTGAAGAGCGAAGCGGGCTCGGTGCTCGGTCAATTTGTCAACCCACACATCTCTCATCAAGTCAAAGCCCCAACTCATTGCCAACACATTTGGAAAGCCAGTCTTTGCCGCCAAAAATGCCAGGTCCTGCAAAGGACCAGCATGAATCAGGTCCGGTTGGATTGAGACAATTGCTCTTTCGAGTTCTCTCTGAGCAAAAGGCAGGTTCCAAGCTTGCAGCCCATTTTCAACCCCGGTCCATTCAAACGCGGTCACGCCCTCAGGGGTGGGGTAGTGCCCGGAATACAAGCGCCAGACAAAACCCTCGTGTTCGCTCTGCGCCAGGGTTTGCAAAAAACGCTGGTCGTGAACGGAATCAGAACGGGTCAGATAAAGTATGCGCATAGTTTAATCACCCAGTTGGGTCCAGCGGAGCTCCTGCCCTTGCGATATGTCCTTGATTGCTTTCAGACCAATCACGCGGTCGACTTCGTGAGGTTCGATTGCTCCGGGTGTAGCCGGGCGTAAGACAGCGATCATCTCGCGGGTCAAGGTTTCACCTGACTTAATATCACGGGCAGCCCGCAGGCAGCGGCGTTGGACAATCACGGTTTGTTTTTCGTTATCCGCAACCAGTTTGTTACCGGAACCGAGCGCACGCTCCAATTGACGCGTGTTTAGCACCATATCCGCCCAACTTTGTGGATTCATGGCAAAAGCATGATCCGGACCTTCGCGGTTGTTATCATCAGTAAAATGTTTCTCAACCACTCGAGCGCCCAAGGCAACTGCACCGAGCACGGTAGCATGACCGTGTGTGTGGTCACTGAGCCCCAGGATCAGGTCTGGCCACATTTGATGATATGTTTTCAACACATTCAGATGAATGTTATCGAAATTACCATCGGCAGCTGTGTAATTCGTGTTGCACTGCATCAATATCAGGTTAGGATTGAACGCCAGGATGGCATTTACTGCTCGTTGAACTTCACCGATGTCGGAGGCTCCCGTAGCCAGCAATACCGGTTTGCCTTTGCTCGCCATGCGCAAGCAGGCTTCGATCCAGGTGATATCGCCTGAGCCGATTTTGTAAGCCGGCACAAAGGGGTCAAGCATATCGGTGGCTGCAAAGTCGTAAGGGGAAGAAAAATAATCTATGCCGGCTTGGTCGCAAGCCTCTTTAAGAACTGGGGTCCATTCAAATGGCACCGAAGCTTCGTTGTAAACCTGAGTGACGCTTTTTTTCCACTTTGCCTGGTGGGAAACCTGGGCGTTCATGTGACTGAAGCCATAATCGGAAACGATCTCAGGTCCACGGAAGTTTTGGAACTTGGCAGCGTTTGCACCAGCCTCAGCCGACAAGCGAATGAGGTCAAGTGCGCGCTCCAGGCTGCCGTCGTGGTTGGCGGCAATGTCTGCAATAAAATAGGTGGGGTGTTCGTCACCGATAAGGTGGTTGCCAATTTTTAGTTCCATCATTGCTCCTATTATGCCAAAAAAGCTGCCAGTTGTTGGCGCATGCCTTTTTGATAGTCATCATACAAACGTTCAATTCCTTCAGGAATACCCGGGAGTTCGTGTCCCAGAGCATTTTGAAGTTTAGTAGTGTTCGCGCTCAGGTTGAGCGAGCGCCTGGTCAGCAGGTTGCCTTCGGCAGTTTCAACTGGCGTGATCAAACTTTCATCCAAGCAGAAGCGCTTCGCTAGTGCCATACCAAAATCATATTTACTTAAACTTTCCTTCGAA
>CAZYIJ010000015.1:0-22552 GCA_964647425.1 uncultured Anaerolineaceae bacterium | reverse complement strand
TTGAAGCGCGCTCCCAACTGCGCTACAGGCCCGTACTCCATCCAGATTTCAAGATAAACATTCTAACGGTTTGAGACAGGAATGTCAAGCAATTTTTTCTTGCGAAGCAGCCACACAAAGATTGCTAAAGACCTGAAGGGATAAAAAAAGCCAGCTCATTGAGCTGGCTTTTGTCTGAAATTGGGTGATATTAAGCGCCGGTGTTGATTACAGATGTGCTTTTCTTCTTCTCGTCTTTTGCCTTGCGCTTCTCTTTGATTGACAATTTGGGTTTTTTACGTTCTTCTTTTCCTGCTTTATCCTTTGTAGCCATAGTAGCCTCCATTTTCGGGTGATTACCTCTTTATTATAACGCAGTTCTGGGTTAAGATTTCCTGGCAATGGTATTATTAATAGTTGGAACCTGCCTTTGCAGGTAATTTCATGATCGAGGAGGATGGTTTGGAAGAGCTTTCAAGGCAGACACGGATTCGCTACCTGTTAACCTTGTTGATATTAATTACCATTCCCTGCTACCTTCTGGGTTTTATCATGCTCAGGTTAGATCAGGGACCGCAGCCAAACCGAGCTACTTCAACCACTACCGCAACTGTCACGCTTACAGCGACGATCACACTGACGCCTTATCTAACGCGCACAGCCTCGATTACGCCAACAGCCACAGCAACTTATCCCCCAACAGACACTCCCGAGCCAACGGCAACACCCCTGCCAAGCGCAACACCAACAGAAACTGAAATTCCGACTGAGACACCACTGCCAACACGTGAGACAGAAGTCCCACCAACGGAGGAACCAACTCCGAATTCGATTCCATGAAAGAGGCCTATGACTTTTGAAATTCTTCCCTTCCTGAAGTCGATGATCTCTGTAGCAGGTTTATCCGGCTACGAGACACCGATTCGTGATGTCATCACCCCGGTATGGCAAGATTTGAGCGACCGCACCTGGGTGAGCAGCCATGGCAGTTTGCACGCCATGCGCTATGGCGAGGGCGCAGAGCCCCGCCCCAAAGTGATGATTGCCGCTCATATGGATGCCATCGGTCTGATGGTAACCGCAATCGAAAACGAATTTCTGCGCATCACCCAGGTCGGCGGTGTAGACCCTCGAATTTTGCCCGGTCAAATGGTAACAGTCCATGGCAGCAAAAGTGGAGAGATGGTGGAACTTCCAGGTATGGTCGTTATGCCTCCAGCTCACCTTTTGCCAAAAGACGGCAAGAGCGGACCACTTCCTCAAAAATATTTGTTTGTTGATACCGGGTTACGCGCCAAAGAGGTGGATAAACTGGTACGAGTAGGTGATGTGATCTCTTTTGCAACCGATCCGCGTGAACTAAGCGGTGACACAATAAGCGGTCACACCCTGGATAACCGCGCGTCAGTTGCAGCCACGACAGTGGCGCTCGATGAGCTAAGCCGGCGCAAACACCTTTGGGATGTTATCGCGGTTGCCACTTCCCAGGAAGAAGTTGGCGGCATCGGTGCCAAAGGCAGTTCCTTTGACATCATGCCTGACTTTGCCATCGTGATCGATGTGACATTTGCTAACGGTCCTGGTGGTGGCGGCATTGGCAATTTTGAATTGGGCAAAACAGTTCCGATCACCTGGGGCGCTTGCGATCATCCCGCGCTTTATGACGCCATGAAAGCAGTCGCGGATGAATATGAGATCCCGGTAACGCGTGACTTTTCTCCCAGCGGTTCCGGTACGGATGCTTATGATGTGCAGATCGCACAGGCAGGTATCCCGGTAGTGGAACTTGGTATTCCCTTGCGTTATATGCATACGCCGGTGGAAGTGGTCAGCATTAAAGATGTCAAACGAGCAGGAAGGCTGATGGCAGAATTTATCAGCAGTCTACCGCTTGATTTTATGAATACAGTGAGATGGGAGTAGATCATGGCGAGACAAGTTGAAAACTCGAAGAAATATTCTCCCAAATTAGGCAAAAAAGAGCTGGATTTGCTCACACGCCTCAGCAATGCGCTGTCTGTATCAGGCGATGAACAGGAAGTTCGCGAAATCGTTTATGAAGAGTTAAAGCCGCTCGATTTGCCCATGCATACTGACGCAATGGGTAACGTGTTGGTAAGGCACGAAGGCAAAGGCAAAGACCGACTAAAAGTGATGATTGCCACTCATATGGATGAGGTTGGCATGATGCTGACCAAAGAAGATGGCGACGGATTGTTTGAATTTGTGGTCATTGGCGGGGTGGATCCACGCCAACTGGTAGGCAAACCGGTGATAGTGGGTCGAAAACATGTTCCCGGCGTTATCGGCGCAAAAGCGATTCACCTGACCACCAAAGAGGAACGTGAACAGGTTTTGAAAGTCAATTCTTTGCGAATTGACGTTGGACTTGGTGGTTCAAAGCTGGTCGAAATCGGAGACCGGGCAACTTTCGCGACAAGTTTGGCGGTTTTGGGTCCCAGCCTGCGCGGCAAAGCATTGGATGACCGCCTGGGAGTGTTCAATTTGATCCAATTGCTCAAAAATGCACCGGACAATATCGATTTACTGGCGGCTTTTACAGTTCAGGAAGAACTGGGATTACGCGGTGCAACAATAGCAGCGTATCACTTCAATCCTGATATTGGCATTGCGATGGATTCAACGCCAGCCAATGACATGCCTCATTTTGATGGAGAGGCTAATCACACGCACAACACCAAACTTGATGGTGGTCCGGCAATTTACCTGATGGATGGTGCCACCATTGGCGACCATCGCCTGGTGAAATGGCTGACTGAAACTGCAGAGGCAGAGAAAATTCCCTGGCAATATCGCCAACCCGGTAGGGGAGGCACCGATGCAGGCGCAATCCACAAGACCCGTGCTGGTGTCCCCAGCGTGTCTGTCTCAGTGCCGCAGCGCTATCTACACTCACCCGCCGGTATGGTCCGGATCGATGACGAGTTGAACACACTGAAATTAATGCATGCCGCTCTTTCACGGCTTGATAAAAGCATCTTAAAACCGCAGGAGAATAAATAATGGCAAAGAAAAATAACGACTTATTGAACGTCTTGGAGATGTTGGTTGAAACCCCTGGTCCTTCTGGCTCTGAGCATCTGATCCGCTCAAAAATTGAAGAAGCCATCCGCGACCACGTTGATGAAGTTTATACTGACGCGCTCGGCAACCTGATCGCCAAAAAAGGCAGCAAGGCTGAGGGCGGCAAGCGAGTAATGATCTCATCTCATGTGGACGAGATTGGGCTGATGGTCACACATGTTGATGACAACGGCTTTACCCGTTTCATTTCCATCGGTGGGGTCAGCCCATTCACATGCATCGGGGGCAGGGTTTTGTTTATGAATGGAACCCAGGGCGTTATCGGCATGGAAAGACTGGATAAAGACGAACATCCAAGCTTGGAAAAATTGTTTATTGATACCGGCGCGACCTCCAAAGAAGACAGCAAAGTCAGTGTTGGAGACGTTTGCGGTTTTGAGCGACCTTTTATGAACCTGGGCAAGCGCCTGGTGGCAAAATCCATGGACGATCGTGCGGCAGTTGCCGTGGCAGTCGAAGCCTTGAAAGCAGTCAAGAAGACTCCGAATGAGATTTACTTTGTTTTCAGCGTGCAGGAAGAAGTTGGCCTGCGCGGCGCGATTACCGCAGCTTATGGGGTTGACCCTGAAGTTGGCATCGCTGTAGATGTGACCCGTACCGGGGACACACCCAAGGGTGTCAAGATGGAAGTTGCTCTTGGTAAGGGTCCCGCGATCAAAGTGCGTGATTCATCTTTTATAGCCGACCCGCGCGTGGTCAACTGGATGGTTAATGAAGCAAAAGCCCAGGGCTTACCATACCAGATGGAAGTTTTAGAAGCCGGCGGGACCGATGGCGCTGCCATTCAACGCACACGTGCTGGTGTGCCGGCTGGTTGTCTTTCGATACCGTGCCGCTATATCCACTCACCTTCTGAAATGGTGGATGTTGATGACTTACAGCAATGTGTCAGTTTATTGACAGGTTTGTTAAGTAAAGGAATCGAGCTTTAAGCAAAAAGCACCCTTGCTGAGATGCTTTACAATTGAATTTATGGAAACGAAGTGGTTTGGGCTCAACAAAAGCTATTTTTCACGCGTCTGGCTGGTTGCCATTCTGTTGGTAATGCTGTTTGCTACGGCTTGCGAAGGTTTGCCTATTGAGATCGAACTGCCCTGGCTCAATACTCCGGTGCCTGCAGAAGAAACAGCGCTTCCCGGGACGACGGATGGTAAGCCAACGCCGGTTTCTCCTGAGCCCGAACCTACTCTGACCCTTGAGACAGGCGCTGATAAGTTGATCTTGTGGCTTCCGCCAGAGCTGAGCCCCCACGAAGAGAGCTTGGCTGGTCACTTGCTGCAAGAAAAGTTGAATGATTTTGCGCATGAAAACAAGATTGAAATCTTTGTGCGGGTCAAAGCTCAGACCGGCAGCGGCAGCCTTACAGACGCCCTGACAGCCACGAATCTGGCATCACCAGCGATCTTACCTGACCTGATCGTGCTTTCTACTTCCGATTTGCAATTGGCAGCAAGACGTCAGCTTATTTACCCCCATGCACGCCTGGACGAAATGATGAATGATATCGATTGGTATTCATTCGGTCAGGAACTAAGCCTGGTCGATGGTGTGGTCCTGGGGATTCCCTTGGTCGCCGATCCACTATCGTTGGTTTACAATGAAGCGTCGCTGCTTCCGCCATCGAATGACTGGATGGTAATTAAAGATAACTATGGATACTTCGGCTTCGCTGCTGATGATTCTCAGGCAAAATACCTGCTGCTGCTTTATGTCGCAGCGGGTGGAAAAGTAGTGGATGCCCAGGGACGTGCGATCCTGGAAGAAGAGCCGTTGGTTGAGGCCCTGAAAGCACTGAAAGAAGGGCTGGCTACCCTTCACCTCAGCGAACTTTCCATTGACTATCAGACGGAAGACCAGGTTTGGAGTGGGTTTTTGAACCGCAGCCTGGACACCGCTGTCGTACCAATTAGCGTCATATTGAATCACCAGGAGGAGGTTGCAAACCAACCTGCACCAGCCTTGACCGAGCCGGAAATTAGTCTGGGAACAGCAATGGCTTGGGCATTGGGAAACCCTTATCCTGAAAGACAAGAACTTGCGCTGGATTTGTTATCAGAGTTGACTGAAACCGAGTTTCTTGCCAGCTGGAGCGAAGCATTGGGTCAGTTGCCTGCCCGTCCATCAGCGTTGGGAGCCTGGAGTGATCCAAACCTGAAGCCGGCATTAGAAAAAATTGCCCAGGCAACCAGGCTTTACCCAACTGAGGAAATCATCAATCGTTTAGGGCCAGCACTGCGTAACGCAACTTTGTTGATCCTGAGGGATGGGGCGGATCCGATCGAGACTGCAAAAACCACTATTGAGAGCATTAAATGAACCTGGAAGAAGATAAATCCGAAAGAACAAAACGTCTGAATGGGACAATTTGGACCATGGTAGTACTTGGTGTAATGGTGATTGCCCTGGTTGCGTTCGTGATGACCAGTGACCGCAGCAACAGCGTCACAGCGATTGCCTTGACGCGGACGGTAGCCTATATGGAGGTGCAAGCAACCAGCGAAGGCACCTCGATTAATCAAGCGTATCCAATCGTCCTGCCTGCAGAGGTCAATATCAATGGGATCTTATTGATGGGTGGTCTTTTGGTTTTGGTTGTCTTTTTTACTGTGATTCGGGAAGCAATTCTTCACAAGAGGACATAGAAAGTTCAATGATCGAACGAATAGAAAGTTTGCGTCAAAAACTGACCAGTTCTGGGCTGGATGCAGTAGTTGTAAATCCTGGTGCGAGTCTGAGATGGCTTACCGGTTTGAATTTTCACCTGATGGAACGACCTGTAATCTTATTTCTTGCCAAAGCAGGAAACCCGTTGATAATTCTGCCAGCACTTGAACTAGCAAAACTGGAAAATCTTCAGGGTGAACTTGATGTCCACGCTTTCGGTGACAACCCTTCTACCTGGCAGAGTTTGTTTACAGAAGCGTTAAGTGCTCTGGAAGGTCAGAAATTGCGCATAGGCGTTGAAGCGACCGGACTGCGTTTTTTGGAGCTGAATCTGCTCCAGAAAGCTTTGCCTGATGCTGATTTTGTGGATGGCAGCCAGACATTTGTCAGCTTGCGCATGATCAAGGACGAGCAGGAACTGGCAAAGATGCGCAAAGCCGCTGAAATTGCTGAAGCAGCGATGATGGAGACTTTGCGAACGATCCGGGTTGGGCAAACTGAAAAGGAAATTGCCGCGGAACTGGTGGTGCAGCTTTACAGGCACGGTTCTGACCAGGCGCTCCCCTTTGCTCCAACAGTCTCGACAGGACCAAATTCAGCCAATCCGCATGCTTCTCCCTCAGAGCGTCGTCTGCAGCTGGGAGATGTACTGCTGGTTGATTGGGGAGCAGGGTTTGAGGGCTACTTTTCGGATATCACCCGCTGCTTTTTCTTTGGGCAGGTGGATGAGCGGCTGCAAAAAATTGCTGAAACTGTCCAACATGCCAACCATTATGCAGTTTCAGGCGGGCGGGTAGGCATGCAAGCGGGCGATGTTGATACGATTGCCCGTCAGGAAATTGAAGAGAACGGCTTTGGAGAGTATTTTACCCATCGGACCGGGCATGGACTGGGAATGGAAACACATGAAGCGCCTTACATCTTCAGCGGGAACGACCTGATACTGGAAAAAGGAATGGTCTTTACGGTTGAGCCCGGAATATACCTGCCAGGTTTAGGGGGAATTCGAATCGAAGACGATGTGTTTGTTGACGAAGACGGGCTGACCTGCCTTACATCTCTGCCTAGAGAAGTACTCACCATTGAACGATACCTGGAATTGATGCACTTTTTTGAAAACAGATGAAACTTGCTTACGAGACTCTCACCATTGGTCCCATGGGCAACAACGTCTATTTTTTAATTGACGAGGACACAAACGATTGTGTGATTGTTGACCCAGGCTTTCTGCCAGGAACCCAACTCGACTTTATCAAAGAAAATGGCTGGAACCTGCGCCAGATTTGGATCACCCACGGGCATTTTGACCATACCGCTGGGGTCAAAACGGTCAGCGAGGCATACGACCCTCCCATTCCAATTGCAATGCATCTTGAAAGTTACGAAGCAGCCAAGGCAAACCCTTCAGGCGGCATGTTTGGTGTCAGGGTCGACGACGTACCTCGCGTGGATATCCCACTGGTTCACGGTGCCTGGCTTGGCATTGACCCGCAAAGCAACGAACAGGTTGTTGAAGTAAGGGATGTCTCAGGGCATAACCCTGGTTCAGTGATCTTTTATTGTCCGGAACTGAAAATTGCCATGGTTGGGGACGCGATTTTCAAAGAAAGCATTGGTCGGACGGACTTTCCTGGCAGCAATCACCAACTATTACTGAAAAACATCCGCGAACAGATTTACAGCCTGCCAGACGATACCATCTTGCTGCCCGGGCACATGGGGGCAACCACAGTAGGCTACGAGAAGCGCTTTAACCCCTTTGTCAGGGGTTAGGTAGAGAATCATTTGATTGCACCGGTGCCCTCACTGAGTGCGTGATTTGACCGAAAGGTCTGAAATGATAACAGGACACCTGCGGTGAAAACGTGATCTCGGTCAGGAGACCGGCACAATCAGAATTGAATTATTCTATTCAGGCATTTCCAACCCGCCAGTCGCAGACATCCAATTTACCATCGTTTCGACAGCCGCAGGGACATTGTTGTCGCTGATAGCTACTCTTAATACAGGCAGCAGTGAGCGACTGACCAACTCTTCCAACACCTCCTGCTCACGCTTGAATTGGTCCAGGTCATCATATTGACTGGGATTCCCGGAGACTTTAAGACGCTCTTCGCGGGCGGCGGCAAAAGAGTCGGGCGAACGGGTGCAGAAGATCAGGCGAAAATTAAGCGGGAGCAAACGTTCTTCCAGCCACGTGAAGTCGATCTGTTTTCCATTTTCGAGCCATTGAACCATTTGTGTGGAAATGTGAAAACGGTCTACCACCCACGAATAATACCGGTTCAGTTCAAACAGTCGCACCCAGGTCTGGTAGGTTTCCATTGCCTGGGCTTCCTCTTCGGGGGCAAAGTTGATCAAACCGCGACCCCAGGGATGGTTGGTAAAGGTGCACCATTCAGCAGAGATCAAGGGGGAATGGTAGCGATATTTGCGCGGACCGGTAAAACGGGGGTGTTCGTTGAGCTCGAAAGCGATTTCTGTTTTGAAGGTCAGCCGCGTTCCTTCCAAAATTACCTTGGGTGTCAATTTGGACATATTTACCTCTCTACCTCAATATTTTCAGCACATACCTAAATGGAATAATCCACTCCTTCATCATACTCCCAGTAATCCTATTCATCCAGATGTACATCGGATGTATGCGGGGTGCGCAAATCCAACCGTTCCTCGACTTTTTCGAGGCGAGCCATCAGGTCTTTGAGGTTGCTGACGATCGCATCGGGCATGCTAACTGTGATGCGGTTTTTGACACTGTGTGTGGTTAAAGAACGCCAGCTTGGTAAGGATTTGCACGTCTTGTTTAGGGTTGAGACGATTTATACGCACCAAAGGTTAATGAATCTCGTCCTTGCGAGGAGTGTAACGACGAAGTAATCTCATCTTTTTTCTTGTCATCCTGAACGAAGTGAAGGATCTTATACCTTACATTAGAAAATAAAAATTCTTCGTAACAGAGCCGGCTTCAAAATCGGAAGCCCGCCTACGAAAAATTTCGTCTTTACGAGGAGTGTAACGACGAAGCAATCTCATCTCATTTCTTGTCATCCAAAGGCACACCCTTTTATTGTCATCCTGAACGAAGTGAAGGATCTTATACCTTACATTAGAAAATAAAAATTCTTCGTAACAGAGCCGGCTTCAAAATCGGAAGCCCGCCTACGAAAAATTTCGTCTTTACGAGGAGTGTACAACTTAGGGCACAGTAATGGCACCTTTACTATCGCGCCGGACTCTTAGCCACTTTGGAGCTTGTTTTCGTAGGGATGGTGGTTTGTCCCCATCCGCCAAATAAGTATTGAACGGTCAATGCCCGCCTGCCCTGCTAAGGGTTCCGTACGTAGAGCATAAGCAGACCATCACAATCGCGTGATCGGTGAATTCACATCATGGTCAAAAGACAAAGATGTATAATATCTCGAGTTTCTTATTCTCAATTTTTACCAGGAACCTGGGAGTTTCTATGAACATAATCGAAGTACAAAATCTGACCAAGTACTACGGCAAATCCCGTGGGATTGAGGATCTAAATTTCTCAGTACGGGAAGGCGAGATTTTTGGTTTTATCGGACCAAATGGCGCTGGAAAGTCGACCACAATCCGACTGCTGCTTTCCCTGATCCATCCAACCAGTGGGCAAGCTTCCATCTTTGACAAAGATGTTACGAAAAAGGGACCCGAAATACGCAGCCAGATCGGCTACCTGCCTTCCGAAGTCTTTTACTACGATCACATGCATGTTGGCGAGCTGCTAAATTACTCTGCCAGTTTCTATCCCGGAGACCACCGGGAACGAATCAAGTATCTCGCTGAGGTAATGGAACTGGAAATGAACCGAAAGATCCGCGATCTTTCCTATGGCAACAAGAAAAAGGTTGGCATCGTACAGGGGCTGCTCCACAACCCAACACTGCTCTTTCTGGATGAACCTACCAGTGGGCTGGACCCGTTGATGCAGCGCAAATTCTTCGATTTGATCCGTGAAGAGAACAAAAAAGGCGTCACGGTCTTTTTCTCATCCCATTTTCTGGGTGAGGTGCAGCGGCTTTGTGACCGGGTTGGCATCATTCGTGAAGGCAGGATGGTGGAGGTCTCGGATATCCGCACCCTGCAAAAAAACAATTACAAGAAAATTCGGGTTTTGAGCCAGAATGCCCCAGGCAATTTTGAAATGCCTGGTGTGAGCAACCTGCAGCAGGAGGATGGGTGGACCCAGTTCTTCTACTCAGGTGATATCAACCAGGTTTTGCAGCGCGTGAGCGTTGTTACGATAGAAGATTTGAGCATCGAAGAACCAACGCTTGAAGAGATCTTCATGCACTATTATGAGTAGGCAGCCCATGAATAAAGCCATCTACCGTTATGAGTTGCGTCAACGCTGGTCTTCTGTTGGAGTTTGGGCTGCATCGTTGGCTGGATTAGTGCTGATATTCATGTCGCTCTTCTCGAGTTTTTCCTCTGATATGGCAGCCATGAACCAGATGCTGGAGAAGTTTCCGCCAGAATTCAAAGCGGTGTTTGGATTGACCGCGCTTGATCTCGCAACGCTGGAAGGCTACTTTGCCTTTTGCTTTATTTTTTGCCAACTTTGTTTGGCAATTCAGGCGGCAAATTACGGGCTGAGCCTGATATCAGTGGAAGAGTCTGAACTGACTGCAGATTTTTTGCTCACCAGACCGCTGAGCCGCCCCACGATCCTCACCAGTAAGCTCCTGGCTGCTCTTACAAGTTTGTTACTAACGCAAGTTTTGTTCTGGGCTGTCAGTCTGGCAAGTATCGCCCTGTTTAAAGGTGAGGCTCAATTTGACCTGCATGCCATTTCTCTCATACTTGGTAGCACTGTGATCTTTCAATTACTCTTTTTCAGCGTGGGTTTGCTGATTTCTCTATTAGTGAGAAGAATGCATAGTGTCACACCCTGGAGCCTGGGATTGGCTTTTGGAACCTACGTGATCAGTGCCTTCAGCGGGATCCTGGGAGACGCGAAACTGGAATACTTGAGCCCTTTCAAGCATTTTGAACCTGGGAAAATAATCCGGGATATGCAATACGATACGCGCCTGGTTCTCCTGGATGTGGCGCTAATCATATTGGCTGTCGGCGTTTCTTACTGGCTTTACCAGAAGAGAGATATCGCCTCGCCATCTTAGGAGCAGGATATGAGAATGTATTTTCGAGAATTAAAAGCCGGAATAAAATCCCTGCTAATTTGGACAGCGGTGATTGCGTTTCTGATCTTTGTGGCAGTGGGCAAATTTGCCGCTTTTGAGGGCAGTCCTGAGAGCCTGGCTATTCTGGATAACATGCCGCCGCAACTTTTGGATGCGCTTAGTATGCGTGCTTTTAATCTGACCACGCTGGAAGGCTTTTTTGGGGTGATGTTTGTCTATTTCGCACTGATGGGCGCAATGGCAGCAGCGCTTTGGGGAAGCGAGGCAATTTCCAAGGAGGAACGCAACCGGACAGTGGAATTTACATTGGTGTTGCCCGTTCAGCGAAGGCAGATTGTCACAACCAAATTACTGGCAGCGTTAACCAACTGCGCCCTCTTTGTTCTGTTTACCTGGATCCTCTCAGTTATCTCTGTGCGCGGCTATGCACCTGAGAAATCTTTATATGACCTGCTGCGGCTTGAGATGCTGGCAATGTTTATGATTGAACTGGTTTTCCTTAGCATGGGCACCATGCTGGCGTGTGTGTCAAAAACGCCACGACGGGTGGGATCCATGGCAATCGGTCTGATTTTGTGGCTCTACTTCCTCAGCATTATTGCAGGGATGCATGAGAAACTGACCTGGCTTAAGTACCTGACCCCTTTTGGCTGGTTTAATGCCAGTGATTTTTTCAGTAGTGGACGCTTTGAGCCTTACGCTCTGGTGCTGACAGGCTTGACCGTTGTTATCTTCTTGTTTGCAGCATACGCTGGTTACGATCGACGGGATTTGTACATCTAAGGCAATCGTTTAACAGTTGCTAATAGACTGGGATAAACCAGGTTCTCTAAAAATAATTCATTCGTTAAATATAAAAGCCGGCTTCAAGTGCAGAAGCCGGCCATCTTTTAAGGTTTCAATAATCGTTATTTTGCATAACTGACCGAGCGGGTTTCGCGAATGACAGTCACCTGGATCTGACCAGGATACTGCATAGTCTGTTCGATTTCGTTGGCGATGTCTTTGGCAAGCGTATGCGCCTGGTAATCATCAATTTCTTCCGGTTTCACAATGATGCGAACTTCACGACCAGCTTGAATCGCATAACTCTGTTCTACGCCTTCGTGGTTGTTGGCAACGGTTTCCAAAGCCTTGAGGCGCTTGATATATTGCTCAAGGTCTTCACGGCGGGCACCAGGGCGAGCGCCAGAGATGGCATCAGCAGCTTCGATCAAAATCGCTTCAATGGATTCTTGGTCCGTTTCGTGGTGGTGCGATGCAATGGCATTCACGACTTTGGGGTTGACGCCGTGACGGCGGGCAAATTCCGCGCCCAGGAGGGCATGGGTGCCTTCAGAGTTGTGGTCCATGGCTTTACCCAGGTCGTGCAGCAAAGCTGCGGTACGTGCGACTTCAACATCTGCGCCAAGTTCGGCTGCCAGGATGCTGGCAATTTTAGATGTCTCTACCGAGTGGGCTAGTTGGTTTTGCCCGTAAGAAGTACGATACTTTAACCGACCCAGCTTTTTGACTACTTCAGGATGCAGTCCGTGCACACCGGCTTCGTAAACCGCGTCTTTGCCTGCTTTGGCGATGTCCTCATCCATTTCTTTGCGCTCTTCTTCGAGAATTTTCTCGATGTAAGCGGGATGGATGCGCCCGTCATTGACAAGGCGGGTCAGGGTGCGCCGGGCGATTTCCCGGCGGACTGAATCGAAACACGAGACTGTAACTGCTTCAGGGGTATCATCCACGATCACATCAACACCGGTTGCCTGTTCAAAAGCACGAATGTTGCGACCGTTCCGACCAACGATGCGGCCTTTCATTTCTTCGTTTGGCAGTGTCACAACCGAGGTGGTCACTTCGGCGACCTTATCAGATGCAACCCGTTGGATCGCATCAGCGATCATTTCACGGGCTTTTTCCATGCCGGTTTCGCGGGCTTCAGTTTCGATTTGGCGAATAATACGCGCCATATCGGCGTGAGATTCCTTTTCGACCTCTTGCAACAGGATAGCACGGGCTTCATCGACTGTCATTTCGCTGACTCGTTGAAGCTCCGCAGCGCGTTGCTCGTAAAGTTCATCGATCTCGTTGGCACGCTTATCGACGCGACTTTGGCGTTTGTTTAGATTGCTTTCACGCAGCTGCATCTGGTCAAAGCGCATATCAAGTTCTTCTCGACGCTTAACCAAGCGGTCATCTTCTCTGTTGAGTTCGTTGCGACGATTCTTAAGCTCGTCTTCAGCATCGCGAATGATTTTGAGTGCCTGGTCTTTGGCATCAAGTTCGGTTTGCTTGGCTCTTTCACGTGCCTCAGCGATAATATCATTGCTGGTTTGCTTCAGCTTTTCTTCTTTATTCCTGCGGATCGCAGAGAAGATCAGGTACCCTACCAGGGCGCCGGCCAGCAAAGCGAGACCCGTCCACACAAAAATCATGTAAGAAGGTCCTGGCGGACTTTGTTGTAAAAAGATTTTCATTTTGTCAGTTGCTCCATTTTCTATTTATCCACACCTGATGCTTCTGACTTTTCCTTCCATAGTATTTGAAGGCATTCCCTGACAATTCCATACGAAAAACCGCGGCGCTGAAGAGCAGCACCGAGTTTTCGATCGTATTCGAGCTTGTCAAGGAGTTGATAACGACGGCTCAATTTTCTTCCGGCATCCATTGCCAGGTCGAAATCGTTCAAGTCAGAAGACTGGAGAGCTTGCTCAATTTCGGGTTCAGCAACGCCTTTTTGACGCAATTCGAGTTTCATCAAACTCTTGCTGCGTGGGCGAAACCTCTGGCGATTATCCAGCCAGGTTTGAGCGAAATCAAGATCGTCGACCAACTTGTCTTCTTTCAGCCGGGTAATGACGCGTTCGATCAGAGCAGGCTCATAACCCTTTTTGTTAAGGTAGGTCTGCATTTCCTGCTGAGAGCGGGCACGAAAGCTGAGAAAGTGCATTGCCCGGTTCAGAGCGGTCTTGAATTCATCCTTCTCCTGAAGACGGGAAATGTCTTCATCGCTCAGGGTGCGACCGACTGTTAACCAGGCGGCAGCCATCCTGTCGAGTGAGAAAGCATACTGACCGCCCAGGTAAATATTTACCCGGTTGCGATTGCGCTTCTGTGCCTTAATGTCCGTAATCAAATTTGCCATTGTTATCAAAAAAGCCAAGGTTCATGACCATGGCTTTAAGATCCTCGTAAAAAGGGTAGATGCGTATTTTGGAATCGGTTCAGGTTCCGACCACAATTAAGAGTACAGTACTAACCTAAAAATGTTAACAATCAACTGCCGTCTCGCCTTTGTTTCATAGCTCTTATGCTAACCGATCACAAAATTTCCAAAAGTCGGTGGGTGCTCCCCAGCCGATCCACAAACTAACCTATTGTCAAGTAACTAAAAGCCCAGGGTCCCGTAAAGAACCATGTCAAGTGTTTTTTTCTTAAATAAATTATACAGTAATTATACAAAAATGGAAACCAGTTTCTTTGACTGGTTTTACAACTAATAAATGGCAGTCTTTGACCTGCGAGCAAATAGGATTAAGTAAATTAACCTGGTGGCGAGAAGCCAGGCAAATTATTTCCTCTACATTCATCAATTAAAGTTGCACTCATGCTAAAATGTAGCTATGGACAAGGTAGAAACCAACAGCTATTTCGAAACCCCTGCCGCTCAGGAGCACAAGAAGCAACGTTTCTGGCAAATCATTTTCCCGGTTGCTCTGTTCGCAGCCCTGATGCTGGCAGGATTGGTTTTCCTTATCATCCGAAATGGGCGCTTCAGTCCTGGAATAACTGAAATCAGCGGAGTGGCAACTGTGCTGATTATTTTGCCTGTTTTGTTGGTAGCCTTAATCCAATTGATTATCCTGATTGCTATCATCTATGGCTTTTCAAAGCTTAAGGCTGTGATCCCGGGAGTAAGTTTGACGATACTGCAAACCTTGGAAAAAGCTCGCTGGCACATTCACAAGGGTGCTGATATGAGTGTTCAGCCTATTTTGAGTCTGAATCAAAACAGTGAGAAGGCAAAACAAATCGTACGAAGTTTGAAAACAAGGCTTTTTGAGAAAAGGAATTAACTCATGAACCAAAATATTAAAACGATTACTCTGATCGTAGGAACATTACTGGGAGCATTTCTCGGGTTTAGAGCTGCCCAAAGTTTTATTGAGGCTTCCGAGGAAAATTCGGGCAAGCTTCCCATTACAGCAAGCCAAGGCTTACAGGTCGGTTTGACCGCTATCAACGCATTCAAACAAATCGGAAAAATCAGCCACAATCCAGGGTAAGCAAAGGCACTCAATACATTGTTTGAATTAACCTTTTTAGGCACATCCGCCTCTGCCCCTTCCATTAAACGTGGACTTTCGTCGCTGGTCGTACAACACGATGAGTATCGTTTCATGGTCGATTGCGGTGAGGGGACCCAACGCCAGATCCTCAAAAGTGGGATCGGCTTTAAACGCCTAAACCACATTCTGCTCACCCACGGTCATCTTGACCACATTTTAGGTCTCGCGGGTTTGCTTTCGACGTTTATGCGTTGGGAAGCGATCGAAGAAGTCAATATATACGGTAGTCGCCACACCATGGAAAGGGTTGATGACCTGATCAACGGTGTTGTGCTGCGCCGGCAGCCTCCTGCGATACCGGTCAACCTGTTCCACATCAAACCAGGTCGCATTTTCTCTAATGATAAGTTTCAAATTACTGCCTTTCCGGTCGATCACCGCGGGTCTAATTCTTTAGGGTTTCGTTTCGACGAATTTGGCAGACGGCCCTTCATCCCGGAAGCAGCTGAGGCACTGGGGATCCCACCGGGACCCTGGCGCAAGGATTTGGTGGCAGGGAAAGCGATCACGCTGGCTGACGGTCGTGTAATTCAACCAGACGAGGTGCTCGGCCCAGAAGTGCCGGGTACTAGCCTGGCGGTAGTGGGAGATGTGGGCAAGCCTGAAAAACTGATTGAACATGTTCACGGGGTCGATGGGTTGGTGATGGAAGCTACGTACCTTAATGAAGAACTTGAGATGGCTGAGACCTTTGGTCACACTACTGCTGAACGAGCCGCTGCCCTGGCAAAGGAAGCTGAAGTGGGGCAGCTCATTCTGACCCATATCTCGCGCCGCTATCGTGATGAAGATATCCTGCAGGAAGCCAGAAATACCTTTCCTGAAACCTGGCTGGCAAGAGATTTTGATAATTTCCAGATTAAACGAACAGACTAATCGCACCAACTTTATTATTATTTTTTACTTATTGGGTTAGCGGGGCATACCCAGGCAGTGCAATTTAGAGATCTTTGTTCCCATGATAAAATTTGCTCTTAATATGAACGGCAAAAAATTGATCCTCGCCTCTGGTTCACCGCGCAGAAATGAATTGCTGCGCTTGCTGGGTATTCCCTTCAACAAATGCCCCGCAGACATTGATGAAGGAAAGTCTGAGCTGGAAAGTCCCAGAGAATACGTTGAACGAATGGCGCTTGAGAAAGGTCAAACGAGCGAGGTTCTAACGGACCAGTTGGTGCTCTCGGCTGACACGATTGTTGACCTGGAAGGGCTGGTTTTAGGCAAACCAATTGACAAAGATGACGCGCTTAGGATCCTTAAACTGATGCGCGGTAAGACGCATCGCGTTTATACTGCGCTCTCGCTTCAAAATGGTGTTGAGGGCTCACTTGAGAGTGACGTTTGCCTGACATATGTAAAAATGCGGGATTATTCCGATGAAGAAATCGCCGCATACCTTGGGCGAGGTGATTATCAGGACAAGGCGGGTGGCTATGCCATCCAGGACAGCCAGTTTCATCCGGTAGAAAAGGTTGATGGCTGTTACGCCAATGTGATGGGTTTACCTCTTTGTCACGTTTATAGATTGTTAAAGAAATCTGGAGTCAGCATGGACGTCGGAATTGCAGACTTGTGTCAGCGGTATAATGAAATCACTTGTGACGTCTATCCTTCCATATTAAATGGGCAGAAGAATGAAAACGAAATTTAAATACCTGACGGTCCTGATCATATTAGTTACTTTACTGAGCGCTTGCAATCAGAACGCTACTGTAACACCGACTGTAGAACCGACAGAAACAGTTATCTTGCCTGATCCTAATGTAAATTTTGACTCAGCCCCTGACGTAGAGGAAGCGGCTCTGGAGTATATGGAGCTGTGGAAGGTTGAAGACTACCAGGCAATGTATGCTCTTTTGAGCAGGCTGACCAAGGATGCCATCACGCCGGAAGACTTTGAAATTGAGCATCGTGATACAGCGAAAAAACTTACGATGCAAGGGATGGATTATCAAATCTTATCCAGCATGTTGAACATTACCACCGCACAGGTCAATTACCAGATTGATTACGAAACTGCTCTGATTGGCACGGTCAGTCGGCAGACCATTATGAACCTGATTCTTGAAGATGGTGCCTGGCATGTCCAATGGGATGCCAGCATGATGCTGCCTGAACTTGCTGACGGAAATTATCTGGAGCTTGTGATTGAAGTGCCTGCAAGAGGAAATATTTACGCCTCTGATTTTTCCGATAACTATCCTTTGGTTTCTTACGAAGATGTTGTAACGATTATGGTGACACCAGGTTCGATCGAAGAAGACACCGAAGGTGACATGGTAGCGCTGCTTGCTGAAATTCTGGCACGAACTGAAGATAGCATTCGGGCTGAATATGCCGACGTAGCTGGCTATCAATATGCCATTATTGGTGATATTACTTCTCAGGTGGCAGAGCAATACTATGACCGCCTGACTTCTTTTGCGGGAATTAGTCTGCAAAATTTCAAGGCGCGCTTTTACCATGACGGCGGTATCGCTCCCCATGTAACTGGCTATGTCCTTAATGTGCCCGTAGAAAATCTGGAATACTATCAACGCCTGGGTTACACTGGCGATGAGAAAATTGGTTATTCCGGCTTGGAAGCCTGGGGTGAGGAATATCTTGCTGGTACACACGGAGCTGATTTATATGTCAAGGACCTTCAGGGACAGGTTCTGACCAAGATTGCCGAATCGGATGCCAAACCAGCCCAATCAATCTACACCACCATCGACAGCCAATTGCAATACTGGCTTCAGCAGAGCATGGGAGATAATGTTGGCGCGATCGTGGTAATGGAAAGAGACACGGGCAAAGTGATTTCCATGGTATCCAACCCTGGTTTTGACCCAAATGTTTTTGTGGGTCCCTATTACACGGGATATTCCATCGCCGAAGTAACACAGAATCCTTTCAATCCGATGTATAACCGGGCAGCACAAGGCGTTTACCCGCCAGGCTCTGTTTTCAAAATTGTGACCATGGCAGCCGCCTTGGAAACAGGCGTGTTTACCAAGGATTACCCCTACTATTGCGACAGTCTCTGGTATGAGCTGGATGGTTGGGTCGGAAAAGACTGGACCTACGATAAAGGCTTTGGCGCTTCTGGTTTGTTGACGCTCCAACAGGGTTTGATGCGCTCCTGCAACCCTTGGTTCTGGCACATTGCCTACACCCTCTGGAACGATGGCTATCGGACGGCGATCCCGGATGTAGCGGCTGGGTTTGGACTTGGAAAGCCGACTGGGATTGAAATTCCAGAATTTGAGGGCAACATCAATATGAGCCCCACTGATATTAACGAGTACGTTCAAATGGCGATTGGTCAAAGCACACTGCAGAACAGTCCCTTGCAAATTGCAAGTTTTGTTGCGGCGGTTGGCAATGGCGGCACCCTCCATCAACCCACTGTGGTTGAGCGAATTGGTATGACTGGTCAGGAACCTGTTTACCAGTTTGAACCAAAGGAGATTGGGAAGCTGCCAGTGACTGAAGAAAATCTGGAATCGATCCAACAAGCGATGGTTATGGTTATTCGAAACCTGAGCGGTACAGCGAATTATCAATTCCCAAATTACCCTTACAACATTGCTGCAAAAACCGGAACCGCAGAGAATTCAACTGGTGAACCGCACGCCTGGTTTGCCGGTTATACCTTTGAAGAAGACCCGGACCGACCGGACATCGCCGTAGCGATCATTCTTGAAAACGCCGGCGAGGGTTCCGAAATGGCGGCACCACTTTTCAGACGAATTGTCTCGCTTTACTTCACGAATATGGAGAACGCCGGAGGCATTATGCCTTGGGAAGATGCTCCATATATCCCATCTCAACCCGATGAGGAATAAATGCGCATAGATAGAGAGGCGCATGCCTGATTTGATCCAGGGATTGGTGATCCGTACCCAGGCGGGATACCAGCATGTCCAGACTGACAGCGGCGTTTATATCTGCCGCCTGCGGGGTCGTTTACGCAAAGGAAGGGCGGAAGGGGATCTGGTAGCAGTTGGCGACCAGGTGATGATCGAACCGCAGCCAGACATGACGGGCAGCATCGAAAAGGTATTGCCTCGCAAAAGTGTATTCTCGCGTCAACTTTCCGGTGTCAATTATAACTACCAACAAATTATCCTGGCTAATGCCGACCTGGCTATGCTGGTTTTTGCATGTGCCGATCCGGAACCGCGCCTGAGAATGCTGGACCGTTTTTTGGTGGTCACAGAGAGGGCTCATATACCGGCAGTGATTGTTGTCAATAAAATTGACCGATGTGGTATCGAGAAAGCCCGTTCCATTTTTTCGCTCTACGAAGATATTGGTTACGAGGTGGTTTACGTTTCCGCCAAGACTGGTGAAGGTCTGGCAGAGATGCGCCGCCATCTGGCTGGAAAATTGACTACCCTGGCGGGACCATCCGGCGTGGGAAAGTCAAGCCTGATTAACCTCATTCTGCCCGATGTCAAACTGGAAACTGGCGTAGTTGGAGACGAATCCGGAAGAGGACGCCACACCACCCAGGTTCGGCAGTTATTTGCGCTGCCGGAGGGCGGCTACATTGCGGATGTACCCGGGCTGCGCACGCTGGCATTATGGGATATTGAAGCCGAGGAGTTGGATGCCTATTTTGTGGAATTAGCCCCCCTGGTTCCAGAATGCCAGTTTAACGACTGCAGCCATTCACACGAACCCGGTTGCGCCGTCCGAAAAGCAGTTGCCGAAGGAGAAATCCACCCTGGCAGGTATGAATCCTACCTTAAGCTGCGCTTTGGCGGCGACACGATGGAGGACGAGGAAGAATGAAACGATCAAAACCGATCCTGATCCTGTTGGTTTTCAGCCTGCTATTAGCGGCTTGCGGTTCAAATCAGCCTGAGATCAGTGACATCCCCACTCAAAGTCCCATAGCCCAAACGGCAACACTGGCTCCCACAGCAACTGCTACAGAAATCCCTCCTTTGGTATTAACCGTTTGCATGGCTGAAGAGCCTGCAGGGCTATATCGTTATGATGGCGTTGAGAATAGAGCCAAGCAGAGTGTGTATGCGGCGATCTATGTTGATCTGCTTGAAACGGATGAAGGGACTAACCAAAGCTTGTTCTTTGAAAGCATTCCCACCGAAGAAAATGGCGGGATTGTTGTTCAGCCAGTAACGGTCAAGGTTGGTCAACCCGTTTTGGATGCTGCCGGGAAAGTAGTTTACCTGGCTGAGGGCACCAAGATTGAACATGCCATTAATTATTCGATCGAAAATCCGGTAGTGTGGAACTTTGAGCAAGAATACCAAATGAACCAGTTCACGGTCACCTTCAAGCTTCTACCAGATTTGAAGTGGTCCGATGGCGAGCCGCTCGTGGCACAGGATTTTGTTTTTTCTTATCAACTAGCGGAACGCAGTGGTTTGGGGCACTATCAATGGGCGCTTGAACGAACCGATAGTTTTGTCGCTGTTGACGAGCAGACCTTGGTCTGGACAGGTATTCCAGGTTTTGTACCCCGTGATCTTCAAGCCGTTTTATGGAAGCCAATGCCGACCCATCAATTGGGCGAATTGTCTGACACTGAACTGCTCACCGCTGATATCACGACCCGGGTCCCAGCAGGATGGGGAGCCTATCGGCTGGTCAGTTGGGATGCGGGCAGCCAGATCGTTCTGGAGAAAAACCCCAATTTTGTAATGAGCGAACAAGTGCTACCAGCTTACGATCAGTTGATTTTCCAGATCGAGCCTGGTTTGGATACGGCACTTCAAAAACTGGAAACAGGGCAGTGTGATGTCCTGGATATGACCTATCGTCTTGAAGCCATGGAAAAAAGCCAGTTGGATAGTTTGGCAGAACAAAACCTCCTTATTGCGGAAAACTGGGAACCAGTACAACAGCTGGTGTTCGGGATTAAGCCGGCCTCCTATGAAGGTGGGCTTTACAGCCAGTGGACCAGCGAGAGGCAGGATATTCTCGGAAATTTTGCAACAAGAAAAGCACTCGCAGCCTGCCTGAAGCCTGATACTTTAGTGCGGGACTACCTGGCAGATCACTTACCCGAAACTGTTCTGGTGGGATTAGAAGACCAGGAAAACAGCATTCTGGACCCTAACCAGGCGCTGGATGAAATCGGTTGGATGATCACAGAAGCATCACAAGCCGGAGTGCGGGTTGCCCAGGGGGTTGATAACGTTTTAGATGGGACCGAATTGCGATTAAGCTTGTTGATTGGCCAAAGCCGTATGGATCAGGATATCGCCGGAATGGTCGCGCAGCGATTGGCTGGATGTGGTGTGGCGGTCGACGTTAAGGCATTGCCCTTGAGTGAATTGTATCGCCCCGGTCCGGATGGATTATTGTTTGGACGCAATTTTGAGCTTGCCCTGGTTTCATGGCAGCCTGAAAACATGAATTATTGCCAGTTTTACACCAGCGACCAAATACCCTCTTCTATTAATAGTTGGGTGGGTGCCAACCTGGCAGGACTGAACAACGAAGCGTTTGATGAAACCTGTTGGGGAATTTCAACCTGGCTGCCAGACGCGCAAAGAATGAATGATAGCGAGCTGATGGCAGAGTATCTGCCGGCGATAGCCTTAATGCCGCAATACCGATTGTGGGTTTCTTCTGGTCGTGTCAATCTGCCTGAATCCGCCTCCTTTACGGATTTATGGAAATTCACTCCGATACAATAAAAGCTAAGAGGGCAATTCACAACACCTTTTAATTCAATTAAAATGAAACGATTAGCAGGGTATGGAACCATGCCCACCTTTCGAGTTGAAGGGTGCCTCTGTATAAATTAAGAAAAATTTGATACAATCAATTAACTACTTGTTATGACATCGAAAAAATACATAAAAAACTATGACCTGGTCGAAGCAGAAGATGACAAAGGTCGTGTAAAGAAGACCGTAGTTTATCATGGTGATTATTTTCACCTGAACTATGAAGAATCCCAAATCAAAAAGTTCAAGTGGGAGTTCATTCTGCTATTTGTTGCATTGCTGGCATTGCACATTTCTGCCGGGCTGGTTAACAACCCTGGATTGAACCAACTATACACGGCTTTACCTTATACAGCTTCTTTTTTCCCGTTAATATTTTTGGCGGCCGGCATTTTGAGAATTCCCTATAAAAAAGGACCATACCGTATAGAGGAAGTGGATCTTTCATATCAAAGAATTCTCAATACGAGCCGTTTTTACCTGATCTTAATGAGCATTGGGGTCTTAGGAATTTTGATTTACCTGATTTTTGTTTCCAATGGTCAGACATTAGGGCGGGAAGCAATTTATATTAGTATGGTATTGGGGGCTGCTTTTTTGG
>CAZYIJ010000014.1:19527-23622 GCA_964647425.1 uncultured Anaerolineaceae bacterium | reverse complement strand
ACGTTGTTTGACAGCAGGATTTCATGCGGTGTGGTGGAATCGTTATAAGGAGCAATTGAAAGATAGTCAATCCCTACTAACCGACAGCCATGATCAACTAACCATTGAGCAGCACCACCTTCAAGCGCGACATAATCAGTAACAAAAGAAAGTGAAGGATCTTCCCACATTTTGCTGTTGGCGGTCTTAAAAAGCAGCCTGGTAACATTTTCTAAACCCAAGTTTTCCAAGAAATCTGCATCGATACTTCTCTTTTCTTCGGGCACCTCAACCACGGTTACCGGTCCTATCATAAGAGACAAATCCAAATCGTCCAGGCTTGCAGCACCATCGATAAAATGCAGGGGCATATCAATGTGAGTACCAACGTGCGCACCAATGTGAATTGAACTAACGTTGGAAGGATCCCCATCCGCTATGCGGTTCTCCCAGCCAATTTTTACCGCTTCATCACCTGGCCAGACCAGCATATCGTTCCTGATCCCTACTGTAATATCGATCAATTCCATCCAAGCACCTCGTTTGTATCGCTTTTGATAGTTTTCGCGAGCAATTTTGCTTACAATATTGTAACGGAGATATTGAGGTCACATGAATAAAGTTTACATTGCAGGCATCGGGCAGACACCGGTTACCGAAAGCTGGGATAAATCCTTGAAAGAATTGGCAGGTGATGCTGGTTTACTAGCGATGGATAACGCCGGCATTGGTTACCCGGACGCGCTTTTTGTGGGAAATATGATGGCGATCACCGCCAATCGTCAGGCACAACTGGCGACACTATTAGCCGATTGGCTCGGGTTCCATCACAAACCAGCCATCTCGATCGAGACCGCCTGCAGTTCTGGCTCCGCTGCCTTTCGCATGGCGCTGATGGCAATTGCCAGTGGTGAGTTGGAAAGTGCTCTGGTAATCGGTGTAGAAAAAATGACTGACTCACCTGGAAGCGAAATAACAGCCAGTCTCGCCACCGCCGCAGACGCCGAGCTTGAAGCCGACTTCGGGCTTTCATTTGTCGGGATTAACGCGCTGTTGATGCGCCGCTATATGTATGAATATGGCTGGAAGCATGAGGATTTTTCCAATTTTTCTATCAACGCTCATGCTAACGCAGTGCATAACCCCAATGCCCGTTTTCAATTTCCAATAACCAAAGAGTCCTTTGTACAATCACCTATGATTTCGGATCCCATCAACCTGATGGATGCCTCCCCAGTTTCTGATGGTGCCGCGGCGATCGTTTTATCTGCCCATCCCATCCAAAATGGACAAAAAAGCGTCTCTGTGATTGCTTCCTCTTCGATGACTGACACCCTTTCTTTGCAAAACCGAAAAGAAAGCACGCGGTTGACAGCTGCTGAGACTTCCGCTAAGAGCGCCTATTCACAAGCCGGCCTGACACCTGCTGACATTGATCTCTTTGAATATCACGATGCATTTTCAATCATGGCTGCACTCTCTCTGGAAGCTGCTGGCTTCTGTGAACCCGGACAGGGTCCAAGGCTGGCGATTGAAGGTAAGATCAAATTTGACAGCGACATTCCGGTAGCGACCATGGGCGGGCTGAAAGCTCGAGGACATCCGGTCGGGGCTACAGGCATCTACCAGTTGGTCGAAGCAACATTACAATTGAGAGGGCAAGCTGGCGCGACTCAAGTGAAGCGACCCAGGCATGCTTTGACACAAAATATTGGCGGATCTGGATCGAACATAATCTCGCATATCTTGCGTTCTGAATGATACAATTCACCTATATTTCTTGAACAAATCAATATAAGTGAGGGAACAATGAAAGAATTTCATGTCACTAAACACGCGCGCGATAAATATCAATTTGATGAGCTGCTATTCTCAAAAAATGGTAATGTAATTTTTGCAAACTTTCAAGCCTCACGTGAATTTGCGCACAAAATAAATCAATTACGTTCTGACACTGACAATTTCGAAACGCTTGCCTCACCTGCAGATATCAACGCCCTGGGGTTGATCGATGAAATTTTTCACCATCTTGTGGAGGAATACTACAATACTCACGGTCAAAAAATTCGGACTGATCTGGCACGTTTTCTTATTGATCGTATCGGTCGCAAGGAAGCGATCGACACGCTAATCAAATTCAATGAACAGTTCCCTCCTGTAGCCGTCTATAATGGTGAAAAAACCATCCAGGAATATCTAAGAGATTCCGATAAAGGGGTCAACAACTACGATGTTTCTATAGAGGAGTTATTGATAACATGGCTTGCAAATGTTAATCCTGCGGCTGTTCAATACCGTGAAATCTTTGATGACCGCCCGCTCTACTCCAACAGTGACTATGCTCCCCTTCTGGATGGAATCCAGCTGTTTTTCAAAACCCAACCAACCTTTGGACCGGAAGATCAAGATCTAATCACTCTACTTCGAACTCCCGCTTTAAGGAATCCCGATTCCCTCACCGCTCAGCTTGATTATATACGTCAAAACTGGAGCTCTTACCTGGGTGACTTTTTATCGCGTTTGCTGGGCAGTCTCGATTTGTTCAGCGAAGAAGCCAAAGCCCGGGCAATGTTGTTTTCAGCTGGACCTGATTTTTCTGCTGCTGAAACCCACGTGCCCGAATTCAAATACGATGCATGGGGAGAGAAGTTAAGCGAAGAAGAAAATTTCAGCCAGGATAGCGACTGGATGCCCCGGGTTGTGATGATGGCGAAAAATGTGTTCGTCTGGCTCAATCAACTTTCCCGTGAATTCCAGCGTCCAATCGATCGACTTGATCAAGTGCCAGACGAAACCCTCGATCAGCTTGCTCAATGGGGCTTTACCGGTTTGTGGCTGATTGGCATGTGGGAGCGCAGCGAAGCTTCCCGTGAAATCAAGCAGATGACAGGCAACCCTGACGCTGTGGCTTCTGCATATTCTCTGGCTCGCTACCAAATTGCGGCGCGTTTAGGTGGGGATGAGGCTTATGATAATCTTTCGAGACGCTGTGGTTCCCGCGGAATCAAGCTAGCCAGCGACATGGTTCCCAACCACATGGCAATCGATTCAGATTGGGTCTACGAACACCCGGACTGGTTCATCCAGGCTGAGCATTCCCCCTTCCCTGCGTACCAATTCAACAGCACAGATCTTTCAAAACGGCCCGGAATCAGTATCAATCTGGAAGATCATTATTACACTCGCAGCGATGCAGCAGTAGTCTTCAAACATTACGACCACAACAGCGGCCGAACCCGTTATATTTACCACGGAAACGATGGCACCAGCATGCCCTGGAACGACACTGCCCAATTGGATTACCTGAACCCGGAAGTGCGTGAAGCAGTAATTCAAACCATCCTCACTGTGGCCCGCAAATTCCCAATTATTCGTTTTGATGCTGCTATGACGTTGACCAAAAAGCATTACCAGCGTTTGTGGTTCCCACAACCAGGCAGTGGCGGGGACATCCCTTCGCGTGCAGATTACGCGATGACCAAAGAGGCTTTTGATCAGGTAATGCCAGAAGAATTCTGGCGCGAAGTTGTGGATCGGGTTGCTGCAGAAGTTCCGGATACCCTCCTTCTGGCGGAGGCTTTTTGGCTGATGGAAGGCTACTTCGTTCGTACATTGGGTATGCACCGTGTGTATAACAGTGCTTTTATGCACATGCTTCGCAATGAAGAAAACGAGAAGTACCGCCAGTTGATCAAAAACACCTTGGTTTACGATCCACAAATTCTCAAGCGTTATGTCAATTTCATGAACAACCCGGACGAAAAGACAGCGGTAGAACAATTTGGCAAAGGTGATAAGTATTTCGGGATCTGCATGCTGCTTTCAACCATGCCAGGTTTGCCAATGTTTGGTCATGGACAAATTGAGGGATATTCGGAAAAATACGGTATGGAATATTATCGTCCCTATTGGGATGAAACCCCTGACATGGGTTTAGTGGAACATCATGCCGCAACCATTTTCCCGATCCTGCATCGACGCAAAATCTTTGCTGATGTGGAAGACTTCCGTCTTTACGATTTCTGGAGTGAGGGCGGCTTTGTGGACGAAAACGTGTTTGCCTACAGCAATTTCCATCGGGGTCATGCAGCCTTAGATCGGAAGAGCGTCGTGTAG
>CAZYIJ010000014.1:0-19517 GCA_964647425.1 uncultured Anaerolineaceae bacterium | reverse complement strand
AACAATCGCTTTGGAGACAGCACTGGCTGGATCAAGCAATCTGCCCCCTATCTGGTCAAAGATGGTAACGAAGGGCAATTACATCAAAGCGATCTTGCCGATGCTCTGCAATTGCATGGCACCAGTGATGATTTTGTGATCTTCAGAGACAACACTTCCCGGTTGTGGTATATCCGACCACTTTCTGAGATCCGCGAACGTGGTATGCGTTTTGATCTGCAGGCTTACAGCCACCAAGTCTTGCTAGATTTTCAGGTTGTGAGTGGACCTCAATTTGCCTCTTTAAACCAGATTCTTAATGGTCAGGGAACCCCAGACTTGGGTGGAGCCTTGGAGGAAATCACTGATGCATCCTTGCTGCAGCCATTGCGAGCGGTGATCAACTTCCAAACCTTGAAAGGTTTGAGTGAACCCATCTTGCAGCAGGGCGAACACAAGATTTCAGAAAGTCTCCTTGACGAGACTCTGGACTACCTGCGCCAAGCCGGAGAATCACAAGAAAACTCCTTTGAGCTACAGCAAGCCAATGAGCGTGCAGAGGATTTAATTGTTGCCTTATCTGATCCTGAAAAACTGGATGGTCAGCTTGGGCTTTCAGCCATGCAAACTACCCGAAAGGCTTACGAGGTCCTGATCGAGAACCTTGAGAGCAAGCCTCGCAACCGATACGTTTTGACGATCTGGGCGCTATTAAGCAATCTGACTGGTCCAGGCGATCAAGCATCCGCGCAAGAACAAAATCGTGAAATCGCGAATCGAAAGCCAGTCATCAAACTGGTCAATCGAACGCTGTTGCAATCAGGACTTACAGAATATGAAGCATGGAAAGCTACACAGGCGGTCCAGGCACTGATAACTGACCTGGAGCCGATGGATGCTGACGTGAGCGCAAAATCACTGGTAGAAAAATGGGCTGCCGACCCTGCAGTAACAAACTTCCTGGATGTGAATGAATACGACGGGATTCGCTGGTTCACTAAGGAACACTTTGAGGACCTGCTCTGGTATCAACGGGCTGCCAGATTGCTCACATTTGCAACTGTTGAAAAAGCTGACCCTTACGAAGTTCTGGAATCAATCTTGAGACAAGAACGAATCTTCACCGAAATCAGTGATGCTGAAGAAGCTTCAGAGTATCAACTTGATAAATTGATTGATTTGCTCGATTAAGAATCAGCTTCGATCTTAGCTCTAATCAAGGTCTGTGAGAAGACAGTGTCGGCTCTCAGACCTGATTTTTTATCCCTTACATCCGCCAAAGCCATTGTGGTCTCAGATTCTATGTGCTCACCAGTTGCCATTTCGGTCAGCCAAACTGCCATTGCTGCATAAGCAATATTGTTTTGGGGTTCGATGCGGTGAAATTCCTGGTGAAACCAGCCGCATGAGGTGAAAATTCGCTGTCGCTTGATTTGGGCCAGCATGACCATTGCGATTTTTTCCAAATCTGCATTTGAGATGAAATCAGCACCTTCTTCTTCAAGCAAAGCCTCAAGACTTATTTGACCAGTGATAACCTTAATGTAATTATTGCGGAAGCACCAGGGATCAGCCACAAACCGGGACATAAAGCCCACATAGGTCCGGTCTACCCAATCGGCAATACCACGTAATGCGCGATAGAGAGGTGCTTTCCATTCCGCTCCAGGTGTACACGCACATTCCTTCTTCCATCTATCAACACCATGAAAACAAGACCATGAAGAGGGCGAGATCAAGGTTGCTTTGGCACTCACTTCATTTTCCTGGAGCCATTTACCGGGGTAGGTCCAATTAAAGTCCTGTTGAGATTTTCCAGAGTCTAAGACGTAAGAAAGAAAAATATCACGAAACTTTTGGTGGTGTCCATAAAGTTCACCGTCGCTGGCGATGATGTTTAAAGCGCCGTTTCCACGACACAACTTTTCCCGGACAATATTCAGAAATTGATCGCCGTTTTCAGTGCTGGTTGGAATAAAGCTGACCATGGTGCTTAAATCTCTATTGTAGGGAAACACCACAAAAGGTTCCCTTCCGCCTGGTAAATCGACCAGGTAAGGACCTGAATGCCCATTTTCCGAGTGTACTTGCCAGGGTGCCAGGATCGTAAACTTTAGTCCCTGATCAGATAATACACATAAGGTATCAAGGTCAGCTCCAGTTTCTGGCAACCAGATGCCTTCTGGTTTATGACCAAACCTGTATTCGAAATCACAAATGCCCCAATAAACCTGGGTGACCTTGTCTTCTGCGGTCGCCAGCGGGAGTATCGTGTGGTGATAGCTCTGTGCCATCCCATTGCCAACCCCATACTGTTCGAAGTTCGCTCTTTCCTGGTCAACGATCATTCGTGCAATTTCAGGTCTAAACTCCCACATCCATCGGAATAAAGTTGGACCAACATTAAAACTCATCTTGCCAAAATTACGCGCCAGGGCATTAGGCTCGTAGCATTCTGCCAGTATTCTTTCGTTCCAGTTGTTGAATGGTTCTGCACCAATTTCTGATGGGATGTAATTGGATATGGGATCTTCTCTGGGTGGTTGATAAAAATGGCCGTGAATGCAAACGTTCATAAAGATCGACGTTTTCCTTTTAGATGTGTAAGTTTTTGTTTCATCCTGGCTGGGTTGATCTCAAAAATCCTGGACATGCTGTCCAATGCTGTTGTTCGATTCTCAGCCAGATAGTCCATCCAGTATACATTAATTGGAGGATTTTTCATGTTGTTTTCAATTATTTGGGTAAAAAAACTATATTGAACTGGCGAAATGTTCAGGAATTTTGGCTGCTTGCCCATCGCCTGCCCAACTAAGTCCACAATTTCCTTGTAAGTCAACTGTTCAGGACCACCAATCTCGATAATTTGATTGCGTGTTTCTGGCATATCCATCGACCAAATCAACGCCGTCACAAAATCATCTACCCAGAGTGGCTGCAGCAAAACCTGACCTTCTCCAGGCAGGAAGAAAAAACTCAGGAATTTATTCAGCAAACGAGCTATTGATTGCGTAAAGTGATCGTTCTCACCGAAAAGCCAACTACTGCGAAAAATTGTGTATGGCACACCCGATTTCCTGACCACCTCTTCGCCAAGCCCTTTGGCTCTCAGAAGACCGTAGGCGGAATTTCGATCTGCTCCAAGGTGACTGATGTAATAAAATCGTTTAATCCCTGCTTGCCTGGCAGTTTCTGTGAAAACCTGCAGGTTTCGGATTTCAAATTGAGATAAATCTGCTTTTGTTCCCTCTTGTTCAACGCCGGCAAGATGAAAAACTGCTTCAACCTGGTTGAAGGCAGATCGAAGACTGCCCTTATCATCCATTGAACTTATCACGAGATCGAAATTCTTTTGCTTTGGTAAACCGTCAATGCTTGTACCTGGTGACAGCAGCAAGCGATATTCAGAAGAATTAGCCTCAAGTTTTTCGATGAAATTCTTACCTATGAAACCAGTACTTCCAGTGACCAAAATCATGAAAACTATTATAGCAGAAAAGGAACTTGGCATACTACTTGCACTTTAATTTGAAGTAAGATGTGTGATTGGATGGATATATGGAAAAGAAAATTGGTTTTCACTATTTTCAGGATTTGAATCATTACCAGAGCAGAGATCTGGCCTTATGGAAGCCTGAACTGGAGTCGTTGCAGGCAGGTTGGCTTGTGATGAAAGCAAGCCCCTCTTACGCAATTCCAGAAGAGTTCATTTCCGGCTTGCTTGACTCGGGTGTGCAGCCGGTCATCCACTTCGATTTCCCCGTCAATTCAGAAATTCGGGCCGAAGACTTGCGCATTCTGCTCAGCTCTTATGCCAAATGGGGTGTTAAATACGTTATATTCTTTGACAGACCCAACATGAAATCCAGTTGGCTCAACGACACCTGGTCACAGGGCGATCTGGTTGAGCGTTTCTTGGACCGCTACCTGCCCTTTGTGCGGGCTGCAGAGCAGCACGGATTAGTACCCGTCTTCCCTCCTTTACAACCAGGTGGAGATTATTGGGATCTCTCGTTTCTGAAAAAGGTTCTCAATCTCGCAAAACAGCGTCGTTCCCTCGACTTTGTTTCCAACCTTCACATCGCCGTCAGCTCGCAAACCTTCAATCATCCTCTCAGTTGGGGAGCAGGTGGTAAGCGAAATTGGAAAGTTCCCCGTCCGTATTCCAAGAGTGAAATTGGCGAAGAAGATCACATCGGTTTCAACACCTGGCAGTGGTATTCAGATTTAGTAAACAGTATTTTGGGTGTTGACCCTAAAATGTTCCTGTTCTATTTCGGAAGTTCAGATATCCGCAGCAGTGTTCTGGACCCGAAAGTGACTTTCGAAGAACTTATAGAATTTGCGCTCAGCCCATCAGAAGAAGCCGGACGTGCAGCAGACCAGAAAAATAACATTCTTGGATGTTTGTTCTGGATACTTAGTTCAAGTGAGGAAAGCCAGGAAGGCATTACTGCCTTCTTTGATGTGAACGGCACACCAAAGGTCGCTGAAATTCCAAAGTACAAAGAAAAGTTGGAACACACCCGCAAACAAAACCTGGAATATGCCGTTTCTGATCGACTAGCAGCCTGGATTTACCCAATTGACCACTATCTATTGCTGCCCTCTTATGAATGGGGCATTCCAGAAAATACGTTGGATAGAATCCGACCAATTATTCGCGATTCTCGTCCGACAATTGGTTTTTCATTGATTGAAGCAACCAACGCACGCAAAGTGACCATCTGGAACGAAAATGGAGCTTTTAGCGGGCATGATATTGATATTTTACGAGAAGCAGGCTGTCTGATCGATGAACAGATCATCAACAGCATCGGAATTCCGGTTTAATCCGAAGGAGATAAAAATGTATTCAACCCAATCTAATTCAAGTTCATCCTCTCCCTCCACTCCAAAAATTGTCGTAATCGGCATGGGGGGCGGAGGCTCCAACGCGGTAAATCGCATGATTGAAGCCGGGATGCAAGGCGTCACTTTTGTGGCGGCCAATACAGACGCGCAGGCATTAGCCATTAATCTGGCTCCAAACAAAATCCAATTGGGACCAAAACTGACTCGCGGACTTGGAGCCGGAGGTTTACCAACGGTTGGTGAATCTGCTGCCGAAGAAAGCAGTAAAGACCTTGCAAGCTATTTGAAGGGCGCGGACATGGTCTTTCTAACCGCCGGCATGGGTGGTGGAACCGGAACCGGGGCCATCCCGATTGCAGCCAAAGTCGCAAAAGCTTGTGGTGCAGTCACAATTGCTATCGTCACAAAACCCTTCTCTTTTGAACTCGGCCGACGACAAACCAATGCCAATAACGGGATTGAAAAACTGAAGGAATACACTGATACCCTGATCGTCATTCCCAATGACAAATTACTTGAAATTGCACCAAGGGATCTACCTCTGGAGATGGCCTTTACCCTTGCAGATGATGTTTTGAGACAAGGCGTTCAGGGCATATCGGAATTATTGACAGAGACCGGCTTGATCAACGTTGACTTCTCACACATTAAAAACATCATGATGAGGGGCGGTGGCGCTTTAATGTCAATTGGCACCGGCAGCGGACCTGATAAAGTCCACCAGGCAGTTGAGAAAGCACTCCACCATCCGTTGTTGGATGATATTGATCTTTATTCTGCCTCTGGAATGATCGCAAACTTTACCGGAAGTGAAAATATGTCCTTCCGCGATTTGACCGACGCTTTAGCCACTCTTCAAAATGCGACCGGAGGGCATGCAGATGTCATTCCAGGGGTTATCACTGACCCGAGAATGGAAGATCGTGTTCAATTGATTTTGATTGTTACAGGGATCGGTGCACCAAAAGCAAATTTTCAAATTGACAATTTCAATGGACTGGCTGAAAGCCAGTTGATAGATCACCAACAGGTTGATTCAGAACCGAAGCAGGTATACGATCAGTCACCAGCAAACAACGAAATTGGTCTTGAACAGTATCCGCAAGTAGATTCCCGGGATAATCTCTCCGTGCCCGCATTTTTACGTAGGAGAGTTAAGAAATAGAGCAGGTATCATGAAAACAGAAGCGATTCGAAAAGTTACTGAAAAAGTCGTGAAAAAGCATCCAAAACTTGCTGCTACCAACCCCAAAGTAAGTGTTCTTTCACCTGGAAAATACTTACTTCAGTATAGTTTTAATGACGATTTGCCAAATGGCAAAACTATTTCTCAGACCATCCGTGTGGTTGCAGATGAAGAAGGCAATATCAGTAAAATGTCTTCCTCGAGAGGATAATTTAGGAGAGCCAATGACCGCCACCAGCTTCCCTTTGGATGGATTAAGACACGAGAAAAAACGAAAGAAGGTTCGCAAACAAGCTGCACCAGATCAACCGGTCCGTCTTTCTTTTGATACGCAACAGATTCTTGCATCAAAACAAGCCAGACCCGTTCAACAGATCATGTTCAATGCCTCTGATTTAGAGCAATTAAGTTTTCAACAAACGTTACGCCTAGTAATTAAACATTATTCTCCCGAACTTCAAAAGGGAGCGACCATGATGAATAAGGTTGGCAAACGAGATTTTTTCAAGACTCAAGCTTTTACCCTTGTCACAATTTCTGGCATGGGTTTACTTATTGGGTTCTTTATTGCTTACTTTATTTAGGTTTTACAAATGGATAAACATTGTCACTAATGGCGTTCTCGAAATCGGGATCGCCTTTTTGATTAATCAAACCTAACCTTGCAGCCACAATCGGGATAATGATCCCGTTAGGTTCGATCTTTCATCTCCCGGACAACAACCTTAAAATATTCCATTCGGTAATTTAGTCAATGATGGGCATAACTTCAGCCATTTCTTTGTACATTTGTTGTATAATTTACCTAAACTTGACTTCTAAGAGGATTTTATGACCGTTTCACCCAACAAGAAAAAACCTACCTATTGGGAAAAGATAGAGATTGCTCCAGATGACCTTCAATATCTCACCAATTACCTATTTGAAACGGAAGAACCCTTAAACATTAACAATCTCAGTCAGGTTTTGATCAACCATCGCATGGAGTTACTCGCATCAGAAGAAGCTGCTCGCAAAGCTGAAGCTGGTCTACCTTACCTGCCAAAAGAAAGCTACCAGGTTGGCGACAAACTGAATTTTCCTGAGTTGGATGGAGCTTCCGGTGTAGTTTCAACGATACGTGATGGCGATAATCCGGGTTTGGGAGCTTTTCAGGTATTGCAGATTGAATTTGAAGACGGCACAATCAAAGAGTTTGCTTCTGCCTTATCAGATCATCCGCTCAACAATAAGGACTACCAGAACGTTTCAGGTCAGGATCAAAGCGCCGAATCGATCATGAAAATTCATGGGCGCAACATCAACGCTTTGCTCCGTAGCTCGCTTGAAGCGCAAGATGATCTTGTCAGAATCGGAGAAACCTGGTTCCCTCGCTCTCTCTTGATTGATATTGGTGTTGGTCACCTCAACATTACAGAGGCTATCCTTGATTCGATGGCTGGCGGTCCGATTGGTATAAACGAGTTGATGCAACAACTCGAATTGGCAGACAGCAACGAGAACCCGAAATTGGTTGCATTCTCATTAAATTACGCCCTGCAGGAAGATCCTCGCTTTGACGAAGTTGGTACCAAGAGGCAGTTTTCCTGGTTCTTGCGTCGGCTTGAACCTGCCGAAGTTTTGGAAACTCCGCTTTATCTTCGCTCTGAAGGACCATCGATCATCTCGGATGAACTGGACGATATTACTTACCAGCTTCTGGATGAATTGGATGACGAACTTTCGTTTACGGCAGAAGATATCAATGATGCCGAACCCACAGACACAATCTCCCTTACATTGACTTATCCCCACTGGAGAGCAGGCAGTCTGCCCGTTACACCACTGACCAACCAGGTCTTGCCGTCATCTTTGGAATCACATACCATCAAGATTGAGTTTATTGACGAACAAACTCAACAACCCGTCTCAGCTTGGGTGGTGCGTGATCATAATTATGTGATTGGTCTGCGCGATTATTATGAAGAAAAGAATTTGATCCCCGGCAGCATCATTGAATTATCCCGAACAGATGACCCTGGTGTCATGAAAATTCAACCCAAGAAAAAGCGATCGAATAAAGAATGGATTAAAACAGTCCTGGTAGGAGCGGACGGTGGCTTGGTGTTCGCTCTGCTACGACAGCCAATATCAGCAGGCTTTAACGAACGGATGGCGATCGCAATTACAGATGTAAATGGATTAGATCAGGTCTGGAAAAACCGCCAGGCTAATTCACCCACATTAAAAACAGATGTCATGCGCATGATGTCGGAACTATCCAAGCTCAACAATCAAAAACATGTCCACTTTGTGGATTTATACGCGGCTATGAATGTGATTCGCCGAACAGCACCAATGGACTTACTTAATGTGCTGCTCTCGAGTGATGATTTCTTCCACGTTGGGGACCATTATTACCACATCACAGAGAAAGCTTAGGAGATTCATGCTAAATAAATCCAGTTTGATGAAACCGAACAGGAAAACGAAATTTCGCATTGATTTTGATTGGTGGAAATCTCAGGACCGCAATTGGCGTAGTTCACTGATTTCTTATCTTTGTCAGGAACATAGAGAGGCTTTTGCCCAATATAATGACGACAAGTTGTTTGATCTGGTAGATCCAGACACTGGTGAAGTTGTCAAAGGCGATGCCCTGATTTTTACACTGATTACCCATTGTGCCCGTGAGGATGAATTCATTACCCCTAATGCCCCGTTGGTTGACTCAATTTTCAAGGTATTTCTCAGCAAGGATAATCAACCTATGGATTGTGAAGAGCTTTCAGAAATTATAAGAAAACCTGCCCTGACAATTCTAAGCACAATTGGCTCAACACGCGTTTATAAAGGAATCCGCCCCGTATAACTTGCTTTTTTCTTAGTATAATCAGCCAGTTTGCCCCCGTAGCTCAATGGACAGAGCACCAGCCTTCTAAGCTGTTGGTTGTGCGTTCGAATCGCACCGGGGGTATCTTGTTTTAACTTGGGATGAAATTGGCTCACATGGATCCACGTTATAGCTGATCAGGAAATAGATGTAATAAACCTAGTCGTCATTAATAATCGTTTTTTGATGTTTTTCTTTAGCCCCATTTTGAAATCTTGCTGAAGTATCAAATGTCTCGTTGCAGATCGCAAATATGCAAAATAACATTGTGACGCATGCCAACTATAATTACTAAAAATAAATCAAATTACAGTTGCAGAATATAAAAAAATCATGCAATCAAATCCCTATTTGTGGCTACGCGCATTAATTCGCAGTTGCAATTAATACCTTAGATAATCTACTTTCCTCATTTGGATTTTAGGTGATAATAAGAGTGTAGTAGAAAGGAAAAAAATGAATTTACTCAAAAGATGGCTTGTTATTATGCTTGCGGTTTACGTAGCAGCCTGGCTTGTTCCCGGCATTCAGGTTAGTAGTGGTGGTTGGACCGCCTACGCGATCATGGCAGCGGTGCTTGCCCTATTGAACGCAATTTTATTGCCCATTCTCAAAACGCTTTCATGCGGTTTGATCGTTCTTTCGCTCGGTCTTTTCAGCCTGGTACTGAATGCGGCAGTGTTTTTGCTCTCATCCAACATTTCTCAAACCTGGTTTGGGGCCGGTTATCAGGTGGATGGATGGCTTGCAGCTTTCCTGGGCTCACTGATTGTGAGTATTGCCACCATGCTCTTTGCTAATGACCGATCCAGCAAAAGAGACAGAAAAGATGATTAACTTTGACTTTCCAGCGAGATCCCAAAAAACCTCGCTGGATCGTTTCATCTTGAATAACCGTTCAGAAAACACCAATCAATTCTTACTCTTGCTAATATTGGGTGCATAATTTTCACTCATTTTTAGAATTGCCATTCTTTTATCCTGAACTCTGAGTCCAGTTACTTCTTGCAAGATTTTGTATTTGTGATAAACTTGCAATGTTAAATTCGGCATAGGCCGAAAATCAAACCTTCCACTCCTGTCCGCCTACGGCCAAGGCAGGAGCAAACCCGAGGAAAGGAGCCTCGAAGTATGCATAAATATGAACTAATTTTTATCCTCCAGGCAGACCTGGACGAAGCAACACTGGATGCTGCTGTCGAAAACATCGAAACCCTTATTAAGAATAATCAAGGTGAAATCGCCAAGATTGATCGATGGGGAAAGCGCAAATTGGCTTATCCCATTCGTAAAATGAAAGAAGGCTATTACGTTCTGGTTAACTTTGACTATGAACCGGAAGAAGTGGCTGGTCTCAAACGCACACTTGGCTTTAATGAACAAATCTTACGCTCTAGCGTAGTTCGTATTGATTAATCTGGAGGAACGATGACTGAATATAGATCCAATGACCGAGGCGATCGCAATGATCGCAATGACCGAAATGACCGCGGTGATTCCCGCGAGCGTGGTGGAAACCGCAACCGACGCTTTGTTTCCCGTCCCAAATTTTGCCAGTTCTGCAGTGACACAAAATTGGTAATTGATTACAAAAACGTCGAATTATTAGGCCGTTTCATCAACGAAACTGGAAAAATCCGACCCCGCCGTCAGACTGGCACTTGTGCCAAACACCAGCGAGAAGTTGCTAAGGCTATTAAGAACGCCCGACATATCGCCTTACTCCCCTTCGAAGGTGATTTCTGGGTAGATAACAATTAATCACCATTGAGAAAGAGTTGATATGGCTACAAAACCACAAAGTCCTCAAAAGGTGACTAAGAAACATTTAGCTCGAAAACAACAAGAAGAAAAGCAGGTCAAAACTGCAGTGACCGTGACCATTGTTATTTTGGCAGTGGTTGTTGTCCTCTTGGGTTATGTTTTGGTTGATCGCTTCATCATTCAACCCAATGTGACTGTCGCCAAAGTAGGAGATACCGACATCAAAGCTGGCGAATTCCGAAGCAGTACGATCTATGCTCGTGTGAATATGTTGAACCAGGCAACTCAATATGTCAATTACCTTGGTGAAACCGGAAAACAATACGCCCTTTCCTTACTTCTCCAAATGCAAGATCCTACGGTGATTGGTGAGAGCGTGTTGAATCAACTTGTAGATGAAGTGATCATTCGTGAAGAAGCAGCAAAGCGCAATATCATTGTGACCGATGAAGATGTTGAGCGGGAAATGCGAGAGCAATTCCGTTTCTTCCCCGAAGGAACATATACACCAACCATCACAACCACGCCGGTTTATACTCCAACCTGGTCAGCTGCTCAGTTTGCGTTGATCGGTCCCACGGATACGCCTGTGCCATCTGCCACCCCTACCGAAACACCGGAAGGCTGGGTCCCAACTGCAACAGAAGTTCCTGAAGGATTTCCTACCGAAATTCCAGCTACGGCAACTGTTGAACCAACCGTTGGACCCGACCCAACAGCATCTGCCATTCCTACCGAAATACCAACACCGACTCCTTTCACCGAACGTTTATACAAAAAAGAAGTTAGTGATTATGTGGATTCGCTTTCGGTCTACGGTATCAATAAGACTGACATCGAACAGATTCTCTACAACAGCTTATTACGCGATAAACTGATCGAAGATGTCACAAAAGATCTGGAACCGTTTGAAGAGCAGGTCTGGGTGCGTCATATCCTGGTAGATAGCGAAGAAGTTGCCACAGAAGTACTTGCAAGACTTGATGCTGGCGATAATTGGAGTGACATTGCAGTAGAATTTTCTACAGATGAATCAAACAAAAACAATGGTGGCGATCTGGGATGGATCGGACGCGATGACAGTTACGATGCTGACTTTTTAGCAGCAGCTTTTGATCTGAATGATGAAGGACAAATAAGTGAACCCGTGTCAACCCAATTTGGATGGCACATCATTCAACTCGTGACTAAGGCCAACAATCCAGTCAACAGCTCAAAATTCAACCAAATCAAGCAAAATTACTTTACCAGTTGGCTTGAAGATATTCGAACCTCACGCGATGATATCCAGATAGAGTCTGTCTGGACTGAGTATGCTCCTGAGACACCAGTAGTGCCGGAAGACCTGTACAACTACGTGATCAGCCCAAGTGCTGAAGGTAATTAGACTAAGTAGTGAAGATATTCGAAAAGAGCCGGCAAATTGCCGGCTCTTTTGTTACCTTTTCTCTCAGCAAACCTCTGCGGGTCGCTTTTTTAAATAGGACAAGCACTGTCTTTTATTTAGCGTACAAAGCTCTCATCCACTTCATCTAGACGCAGACTTATCACCTGGCTGGCAGAGTCTTTACCCATTGTCACACCGTAGATCACATCCGCTGCTGAGACTGTGTTGCGGTTGTGAGTGATGAGGATAAATTGGGTTTCGCTTGAGAGATCCTTGAGTAATTCGATAAAACGACCGACATTGGATTCATCAAGCATTGCATCCACTTCATCCAGCACGCAAAATGGTGTTGGTGACACTTTTAGGAGAGCAAAAACCAAAGCTACCGCAGTAAGACTTCTCTCACCACCAGAAAGCAGCACTAAGCCCTGTTCTCTCTTTCCTGGGAGTCGCGCTTCGATTTCGATCCCGCCATCGATCGGAGATTCTTCGTCACCCAAAAGTAATTTGGCTGAGCCGCCGTTGAACAGACGCGAGAACATGTGAGTGAATTCAGTGCTGACAGCGTTGAAAGTCTTCAAAAATTCCGCTCGCATGACTTTATCGAGTTCTTTGATCATTTGCTCTATGTCATTTATAGCAGCTGTAAGGTCAGCAACCTGAGTGTTAAGGCTGTCGTAGCGTTCTTTGACTTCCCTGTATTCCAGCTCAGCTTCCAAATTAACTGTTCCAATCCTTCGGATCTGAGCTTTTTGTTGTTTGATTGTTTCAGCAAGTGTATCGGGAATTTCTTCGATCTCAGGGAGAGTATCGATAACCAAATCCGGGAATGGAAGCGGTGAGGATTGAGTGTTTTCTTTTCGATATTCCATTTCAATCAGGCTGAAATCATCATCGATGCGGGTTTTTAAATGCTCAAGCCGTTCCTGTTGATGCGCTAATTCTAGTTGGAAGTGAATAACTTGGCGATCTTTTTCGGCTAACGTCTGTTGATTGACTGATTTAGTTTCTGAATACTGGCGACTGTGTTTCTCAAGTTTGCGAAGTATATCTAATTCAGGGTCAAGGTTCGTATTTTGCAAACTGGTGACTTGCGCTTGATTCTTGGCTACGCTTTCCATCAAACTCGCTATTTGCTTTTCAAGATCACTTAAGATCAAGTCCTGGTCTTTTATTCTGGATATGAAATTACTTTTCCGAGTTTTGTCCGCATCAAGCCTTTGGTTTTCAGCTTGTCTTGTATCTTTGTAATGGTTTAGTGATTGAGTCAATACTTGCTTTTCAGTTTCCAGGTAACGGAACTGGTTTTCTATCTCCTGGGGTTGAATTTCTGCCAATTTCTGACGAAGTTCCTTTTGCTGAATCATCAGCTTTTTTACTTTCTCCTGATTCAGCGATTCCTGTTGAGAGAGTTTTTCAAGATTTAGCTTAATACCATCCTGGGAGGCTTGGTTCTCATTCTGTTGACGTTCGATCCAACCGGCTTTACCTCGATTTTTTTCAAGCGAAAGGTTGGCAGATTGTATTTCCTTCGCCAGGCTGTCACGTGAGTTTTGTTTTGTCTCTAATTGTCGTTGGTTGAAAGAAATTTTGTCTTCAGCGGTCTTGAGTTTTGAGGTAAGTTGTTCAATTACTTTTGCTATTTTTCCAGCTGAAGAGGCTACCTCATCTAGTTCTTTAGTCAACTCTTTGACCAAACGGGTATAACTTACTTTACTGCTCTGGTTTGCCTTTCCAATAATCGCGATACCATTTTTCAGTAAAACTTCCCCAGACAGAGTAACAAAATTCAACTCTGGATTTTTTTCGCGTCCGATGAAGGCTGCCTTGATATCCTCGGTAATGACAAAATCACCCAGCAGTAACTCCACAACAGGGCGAAGTCCTTGTTCAGCAGTCACGATCTCGCTGGCAAAGATAAAACCCTCTGACAATTTCACAGCAGCAGACTTTTTTGGTTGTAAATTCTGGCTTAATACGGCAACGCGATCTTCAAGTCTGTTTGAAAACTCTTCTACCAGTTTCGAACCCAGGTCTCCGTTTTTGATGATAAGTACATCCACTGCTTCACCCAGAGCCGCGCTAATTGCGATTTCATATTTTTCAGGCACTTCAATGTGAGTTGCCAAATCGGTCAATTCACTGCGGAGTTTCTTCTCCCGGCTTGATTTAAGCAGACTCTTTGCACCATCAGAAAAACCTGCCAGGCTTTCATGACTTTGCTTGATCAATTCCAGCCGGTTTTTTACCCGGTTTTTTTCCAAATCCAGCTTATGACTGCTCTGTAGATAAGATTCCAACTCTTTCGATATTTGTGCTCTTTCCTCCATCGCCTGGTTGGTACCGGTTTTTAGACGAACCAATTCCTCGTCTGCCTTGCTAAACTTTTCTGTCAAGTCATTGATTACTGCTTCTATCTCAGTTCGTTCTGCGTTTAAATTTTTCAAGTCGCTCTGAATGGTTGTCTGACCAGACTGAAGCGTTTGCATTCTCTCGGTCATTTCTTGTTTTCGTGATCGGATTACGACGGCTTCCTTTTCAACCTCAATTTGTGACTCGCGCAGGCTTGCTTCTTCCTTTCGCAAGACAGCTTCCTGTTCCAAAAGCTTAGCCCTGGAAGCGCTCAGGATTTCAAACTGCTTTTGTACAGTTTCCAATTCTTCACGGACTTTGTTCTCATCCTGTTCACGAGAGTTAGAATTTTCCTCAGAAGCACGGATCACTTCCTCGAGAGTAGCAAGGTCATTCACCACCTGCAGCCTTGCTTTTTCAGCAGCAGTTTTTCTCTCATCTAAAATCGCTAAAGCCTGGTTGTTCTTTTGTAATTGATCTCGCAAGTCGCGCAGCTCATTCATCAACTGATTTACTTTGTTTCGCTGAGTTTCGATATCAATTCTTACACTGTTTACTTCGTCTTGTTCTTTTTCATAACTCTTTCGGGTCGATTGCCGCTCAATTTCAGCGTTATCCAGCTGATGTTGGGTCTGATTGACTTCCTTCAAGGCCTTAAACCATTGATAGCCATACCATTCACGTAAGCTCTGTTTAAGAGAGTCCTGGATGGTCTTGTACTCCCCTACTTTGGCTGCTTGCCTTTCGAGACTGCGAACTCGAGGCTTGATTTCTGCAATGATATCAAGGGCACGCTCGAGGTTGCGTTCAGTAGATTCCAGCCGGCGAAGGGCTTCTTCTTTACGATTTTGATATAAGCCAATACCAGCCGCTTCTTCAAAGAGTTTACTGCGTTCATCAGGACGAATGGAAAGGGCAGAATCGACCAATCCTTGTCCAATGATGGTATAGGTTCGGTCACTCAGCCCGGTTTTTCCCAGCAGCTCATTGAAATCTTTTAACCGAACCCTTTGATTGTTGATCAAGTATTCATTTTTTCCATCGCGATAGGCCCGACGGGTGAGAACAACTTCTGAATAATCTATCGGCAGCCACTTATCCTCGTTGTCAAACCTGATCGAGACCGCAGCCATGCCAGCCCGGGCACGGTTGTCTGAACCTGAATAAATCATATCTTCGGTTCTCTTGGCTCTTAATAATGAGTAAGATTGTTCTCCCAAAACCCATCGAATCGAGTCAGCAACATTTGATTTGCCTGAGCCATTTGGACCAACAATTGCGGTGATCCTCGATGGAAAAACCAGGTTTGTTTCCCTGGCAAAGGTCTTATAACCTTGTAAATCTAAGCCGGTAAAGTTTGACTTGTTCATAAAGATGAAATCCCTAATTTTTTGATTGAATTTCGAGCAGCGTTCTTTTCTGCGAGTTGTTTTGACGAGCCTCTGCCCTGGGCAACTTTTTTGTCATTGATCATTGCAGCAACCACAAATCGTTTGTCATGATCAGGTCCATATTCGTCTACCAGGACATAACTGGGGGCAGAATAACCTTGAGCTTGAGCCCATTCCTGTAATCGGCTCTTAACATCCTCTTCCAAATGGGAGCGCAAAATTTCTTCTGATTCCGATTCCAGCAGAGGAATTATGAAATCTTTCACCGTCTGCATACCACAGTCCAGGTAAATAACCGCAATTAGTGCCTCAAAAGCATCGCATAAAATGGCGTCACGATCCCGTCCGCCAGCGTTTGCTTCACCCCGTCCAACTAATAATGCTGGACCGAGGTCAATCATTCGAGCAAAAACAGACAGTTGCTGGGTATGTACTAAAGCAGCTCGTACTTTCGTCAGAAACCCCTCGTTCTTTTCTGGAAAATTGTTGTAAAGCCATTCCGCGACAATGAGCCCCAGAATAGAATCGCCCAGGAATTCCAGACGTTCGTTGTCTTCAAGCACTTCTCGGTTTTCATTCAAATAGGAACGGTGAGTTAAAGCCCTCGTTAGCAGAAAAATATTGTTGAAATTTTTGGGTAAGTGCTCCCGCAATTTCACCAATGCATTTGGTTCAATCATGAATACTCCCTGTTGAACCGCCGATTCGTTCAGCATCCTCATTGCGATCGATATCAAACGAACCTGCAGTTACGTCTTTACTTGTTTTCAGTATATTTTAGCCCATTACCACTAAATACGAGTACATTTATACCACTACTGGAGGAGGTTCGCATCTTTACGGCTGCATATACCATCGCGGAGGTTGGTTCAACATAAATACCCATCCTGGCTAAGTCTATGCGAGCCGGTTCGATTACTTCTTCAGGGATTGACAACAAATCATCCCAGGATGGTATCAATTCTCTTAGTATTTCTTTTCCTCTAACAGGATTTGCTATCAACGTGCCCTCAGCCAGGCTCGGAAGATCGCTGGGAGTAAATGGTCTATTTATCCAAGCATCAACCAACGGACAACAACGTTCAGGTTGAACACCAATCATTCTCGGTCTGGACTCTAAGCCGAGTTTTCTGCAAATTGCCCTGAAACCGAGCAAAACTCCCAAAAATAAGGATCCGTGACCGATAGGACAATAAACAGTATCAGGTAACTTTCCCAACTGTTCATATATTTCAAAAGCAATAGTGGCGTAAGAAGCCAGTCCAAAAGGCAGCATCGCATGACTGGCGTAAACTCTGTCACCATTTTCGAGTTCTGCCAGAACTGCCTGGTGGGCGTTTTCCCTGGGTCCCGAAACAGGTCGAACGCTTGCACCACTGGCAATGATCTGGCTGATTTTTGGTCCAGCGGTACCAGCAGGGACAAAAATTTGGCTTTCAATACCAAAACCTGCCGAATAAAGCGCTAAAGACGCGCCAGCATTTCCGGAAGAATCTTCGACAATATGCTCAATGCCACGAGCTTTCAAAAAACTTGTCACAATCGCAGAATTCCGGTCTTTGAAGGAACCGCTTGGGTTGAGACTTTCAAGTTTCGCAAAGAAGTGGACTTCGTTTTGGTTGCGCTCAACCAAAGCCGTCTGACCTTCGCCCAGGTAGCAAATTGGGTTCTGGCTGACGCCCATTAAATTTTGGAAAGCCCAGATCCCTGGCAAAGGAAGTATTTTATTCGGATCATAGGTCAGGTCTGTGAGTGTGAAGATTCCACCACAATAAGGGCAAAGATGCGGCAAACCTTCTGCTGGATATTCATACCCACAATCAATACAAACAAATCTTGCCATCGCAACCTCACTAAGAATTAAGTATACTTGCATTGAGCCCAAACTTTTACCCGGCTCGACTATAATTGACCTATGGCAAAACTTTGGCTGCATCAATCCGATTCATACGAAATCAACACTGAGGTATATTCTGGTCCACTTGATCTTTTGCTTGACTTGATCCAGAAGGCTGAATTAGACATCAGCAAGCTAGCGCTCGCTCAGGTTACTGACCAATTTTTAGCATTTATCGAAGCAAATATTGATTCGGATCCCGATTATCTCTCTGAATTTATGATCATCGCTGCCAAGTTGGTACAGATAAAGTCGGAATCTCTGTTGCCGCGACCACCTGTCAGAAGTGATGATGAAGAAGACATTGGTGAATCCCTAGCTAAGCAATTAATTATTTATCGGGAAATCAAAAAAACAACCAAATGGCTTTCAGACCGTATTAACCAGGATATGCGCAGCCATCTCCATATCCCTCGCAGCTATCCGGTCAATGTTCAGTTGGATCTGACAGGGCTAAGTATCGATGATTTGATCTTTGCGCTCGAAAACCTTGCCAGTGATCAGCCTGTTCTCCATGATGGAGCCGTAATTAGCATTCCGAAAATCACCCTCAAGAAAAAGGTTGAGGATATCCTTCACATCTTGCGTGCCGATCAAAAGACCAGTTTTTCTGAAATTTTGGGAGAAAGTCATGACCGCTTACAGGCAATTGTCGTCTTTCTTGCGATCCTGGAATTGGTAAAGCAGCATCTTGTCATAACAGAACAAAGCGGAAATTTTGAGGATATTAATTTGATCCCTGAGCAAGAATTATTTGAAACCGACGAGGCTGAATTACAAATAGACGAGCTATAGCTGTTTATACAATTCAAATATTTTGCATGTAGACTAGTATATAATCAATTCTATAGAGGAAAAAATGACAGACGACTCGACCCCAAAAGAACTAACAACAACCGCAACCGCTGAATCAGAAGTTCCTTCAGAAAACAGCAACAAAAAAACAACGATTGCAGTTGTACTTGTTGTTCTGGTGGTGTTGGCCATCATAGCTGGGATAGTCTTACTGGCTTTCTCGGATGCTGGCACTGTTTCCACAGTGAGAGATATTTTCATTATCCTGATGGCTCTGATGATGTTTGTTATTGGAATCGCTCTGGTCGTATTGATTGTCCAGTTGGCAGATTTGACCAATTTGCTAAAAAATGAAATCAGGCCAATCATGAATTCTACCAATGATACTGTCAATACTTTGAAAGGAACTGTAAGGTTTATGAGCAATAACCTTACCGAACCAGTAATCAAATTGAACGAATCTCTGGCAAGCGTTAAGAAAATTGCCGAGCTATTTCGTTTGAAGAAATAATTAGAAAATAAGAGGAGAAAAAATGTCAGACGAATCAAATTTTGGATCATTTGTAATGGGTTTTACCGTAGGCGCACTTGCTGGTGCAATAGCCTCTTTGCTACTAACCCCCCAAACCGGTGAAGAAACTCGCCAGGTTATCAAAGAAAAGGCGATTGAACTGAAAGATAAAGGGCAAGAAACCTACGAAGATACCAAACGACGCGCAGAAATCGCCTATGAGGATGCAATCCGCAAGGCTGACGAAGTCGCAAAAGTCACCAAGGAAAAAGCTCAGAAACTTGCCCAAACAGCAAAGACTAAGACTGAGGAAGTTGTAGAAGAAGCAAAAGAGGCTGCAGAAGATGTAGCTGGAGCGGCAGAAGCCTAACCAAGTTTATGAAACGGCAGGTCAGACCTGCCGTTTTTCTTCTAAATTCAGCAAAAATATCTTCGCAAAATGGTAAAGTGTTTGACACTGTCCTTTTGTTGGTTATTGCTCGACTAGTCCATTCCGCAATAAGATTATATTGAAATTACACACCATTTT
>CAZYIJ010000013.1:0-23627 GCA_964647425.1 uncultured Anaerolineaceae bacterium | reverse complement strand
CCCATACGACGAGCGGTCTTGGTACGGCATAGGTAGAAATTAGGGCACCACCACCGATTGCTAACAAGGGGTTGGTGATATTGCTGCCTACCAGCGTTCCAAGAGAAATACCAGCCTCTTTATGGCGGACGCCAGCCAGGGCTGTGGTAAGCTCGGGCAATGCCGATGCCAAACCAAGCGTGATAACTCCGATTAGTGAGCCGCCTACACCAGTTCTGTCAACAATAGTTTCGGTGGCTGAAAGAACAATCGTAGCACATGCGATGATAACGACCAATAATCCTGATGTAATAATAGCATCGCGCAAAACTTCACGGCCATTCTGAGGTGCATCGTCAGCTACTTCTTCAGACTGGAGCAGATTATCTTCTTGTTTGTAATGTTTGCGTTCATCAACGTAGAGATAATAAGAATAAGCAATAAATGTCCCAAATAGAATCGCACCATCAATGCGTGAATAGTTACCGTCCCAACCGAGGATGATACACATGATGGTTGTGCCAATCATCGGGATCATGCTTTTCCAGAGGAAGTAGCGCCGAAAATACATCGTGCCAGCCAACAGAATGACAATACCCATGATCAAGGTCTGCTGCACCACATCCGAACCAATATTGGCACCTAACACAATAGCAGAACCTGTTTGATAATCCAGCGTGCCTCGTAGAATGTTGACAGACGCAGTGAAATGCGAAGTGATTTCTGGCAATGAGGTAGCAACAGAGAGCACTGTCATGCCCATAAAAGTACTCGACAGTTTATAGTAATTAGCAATCCCGATCAGTTTCTTAACAGCGTAGTTCGCTCCAATTACCAGAACTACCAATGAAATTAATCCAATAAAAATTACGCCAAAAATATTCCAGCTTTGCATCATAACAAGTCCTTTTTCTAAAACGAGTAATTGTATTACTATTTTTGCCAACGGCAAGCCTCCCCAGCCCGATTTAACCTCGATTTAACAATTGAACATTAGTAAATACTTTTTGGCTGACTGAAAATTGATATAAAAACTATCTCTCCTGACAGAAGAATCGCACTCCAGAACGAGGCAGCTCACAAGCCCGCAAAACTTTTGAAATAAATGGACCTCAAAGGGTAAAGATAGTTATCTTCTGTTAATAATTTCCTTTTAAAGACGATTTTCTTCAGAAATTTTACAGAAAACTTATGCTTTCTCTGTATGATAGAGATAGAAAATTATATGTAGAAAGAAAATCAGGAGGATTTTTATATGGACCTCAATAAATTTACACAAAAAGCTCAACAAGCTGTGCTTAATGCCCAACAGCTTGTGCAGGAATTTAATCACCAGACTATAGAGCCCAGCCACTTACTGCTGGCTTTGCTTAGCCAATCTGACAGCACAGTCCCGGCTGTGATCAAGCAAATTGCTGGATCTGCTGAAGTATTAAAAGAAGAAGTACGCAAAGAACTGGCTGGTCGCCCCAAGGTCTTTGGCGGCACCAGCGGTGAGGCGGGTTTCTCACGCCTTGCTGCGGATGTATTGAACGCGGCTGAACGCTATGCCAAGGGCATGGGAGACGAATACACATCTACAGAACACGTTTTGCTTGGTATCACTGACAGCCCGGAGGGAAAAACTCTTGCCACCTTTGGTGTGACAAAAGATGCTGTGCTCAAAGCCCTGCGGGATATTCGCGGCAACCAGTCGGTCACCAGTCAGACCCCTGAAGACACCTACCAGGCACTTGAAAAATATGGGCGTGACCTGACCGCCCTGGCACGTCAGGGAAAAATGGACCCGGTGATCGGGCGTGATGAAGAAATCCGCCGATCAATCGAGATTCTCACCCGACGCACAAAGAATAATCCTGCTCTCATTGGTGAGCCTGGCGTGGGCAAGACTGCCATTGTTGAAGGGCTTGCTCAGCGCATCGTCAATCGTGATGTGCCTGAAGGTCTGAAAAACAAACGGCTTGTCCAGCTGGATATGGCGGCAATGGTTGCTGGTGCCAAATATCGCGGTGAATTTGAGGAACGCCTCAAAGCCACTTTAAAAGAAGTAACTGAGGCAGACGGTCAAATCATCCTTTTTGTTGATGAAATGCACACCGTCATCGGGGCTGGAGCTGCCGAAGGTGCCATGGATGCCGGAAATATTCTCAAACCGATGCTGGCGCGCGGTGAGTTGCATCTGATTGGCGCCACAACCACCAACGAATACCGTAAGTATGTCGAAAAAGACGCAGCACTGGAGCGACGTTTTCAACCAGTTTACGTGGCTGAACCCAGCGTGGAAGATACCATCAGTATTTTACGCGGCTTGAAATCAAAATATGAGGTGCATCACGGTGTACGGATCACCGATTCAGCAGTGATCGCTGCCTCAACGTTGAGTAACCGCTATATCACCGATCGACAATTGCCTGACAAGGCAATTGATCTGATCGATGAAGCTGCCGCCCACCTGCGCACAGAGATTGACTCCAAGCCCCAGGCTCTTGATGAAGTCGATCGCGACATCATGCAGTTTGAAATTGAAAAACAAGCCTTACAAAAAGAAAGCGATAAAGGTTCCAAGGAACGGCTTGAAAAAATCGAGCAAGAGCTGGCGGATTTAGGAGAAAAATCAAAAGCGTTGACGGCCCAATGGCAGGCAGAAAAGGAAGCCATCCAGATCTTCAAGGATCTGAAAGAAAAGCTTGATCAGGCTCAGCAGGAAATGGAAGAGGCAGAAAGAAATGCCGACCTCGAAAAGGCTTCGCGCCTGCGCTATGGCACTATTCGGGAGCTTGAAAACAAGATACACGAAGCCGAAGAGAATCTTCAAAATCAGCAGAAACAAGGAGCACTGTTGAAGGAAGAGGTGGACGCGGAAGAGATCGCTTCGGTTGTGGGGAAATGGACCGGCATCCCGGTCAGCCGCCTGTTGGAAGGCGAGATGGAGAAACTCCTGCGCATGGAAGAGCGCCTGCATAAACGCGTAGTTGGGCAGGATGAAGCTATTAATGCTGTCTCCAAAGCAGTACGCCGATCACGTTCGGGCATGCAAGACCCAAACCGCCCGATAGGTTCGTTCATTTTCCTGGGTCCGACTGGTGTTGGCAAGACCGAACTGGCGCGTGCCCTGGCAGAGTTCCTGTTTGATGACCAAAATGCCATGGTTCGCATTGACATGAGCGAATACCAGGAACGCCACACCATCAGCCGCCTGTTTGGGGCTCCTCCAGGCTACGTAGGCTACGAAGAAGGCGGTCAGCTGACTGAAGCGGTGCGCCGCCGCCCTTACAGCGTAGTTTTATTTGATGAAATTGAGAAGGCTCACTCCGAGATTTTCAACGCGCTTCTGCAGGTACTGGATGACGGGCGCATGACCGATGGTCAGGGACGGACGGTCGACTTTCGCAATACGCTGATCATCATGACCAGCAACCTGGGCAGCCAGCTTTGGATGAATGACGAAGCCGGTCAACCCAGGCAGGTCAGCCGCGATGAGATAGTGGAACTTTTGAAGAAATTCTTCAGACCAGAATTTTTGAACCGGGTGGATGAGATCGTTGTGTTCAAATCGCTGACCCGTGACAACTTGGGCGAGATCGTTGGCATTCAACTGCAGCATGTCTCTAACCTTCTGGCAGATCGCGGTCTAAAGCTCGAGATCAGTCCGGCTGCCCGAGAATGGCTGGCAGATGTTGGTTACGACCCTGAATTTGGTGCGCGTCCGCTTAAGCGTGCCATTCAGCGCGAGGTGCAGGACCCGCTGGCACTCAAGATACTGAGCGGCGACTTCAGCGAAGGCGACACGATCAGAATTGATGCGGCAGAAACAGGTTTGAGTTTTACGAAAGCATAAGTAGTTGTAGGGAATGGTCTTGCGCCATTCCGCTTAGACATTTTGCGGAAGGGGTCAAGCCCCTTCCCTACAATGGCAGCAGTAGTATTTTAATGGTGGGTTGGTTTTTTGTGATGAACCAGACGTCAACTTTGTTTTACAGCAAGCTACTATACTGCCCCTTAGCAAAGCAAATGGAGTTAAACCTGACGTCAAATGTCGTGGCGTATGACTGTTGTAGGGAATGGTCTTGCGCCATTCCGCTTGGACATTTTGTGGAAGGGGTCAAGCCCTTTCCTTACGAAGGCAGCAGTGGTATTTGATGGGGATTTGTTTATTGAGATGTTCAAGCAGGTCGAGGTAATAAGACGCCAGCCCACCTTATTACCACTACCGCTGGCTATTCTGCCAATAACGTAAACGTTGGCGTTAGACTGGGCAAGAGGGTTTGATTCAAAACGAATCAAGGCATTCTCATTAGCCTAACAAGCGCTTTATCTGACCTACGAAATAGAGAATTGAGTAAAATTACTAAGAGCAATTACTCAGAAAGCACCTCGATGCACAGACCAAAACCCATCCCCTCAATTCTCAGCTTGTTTTTCATCCTGACTCTGCTTGCCTGCCAGGCTGTGCCCACACTAACTCCACCAACTGAACCTCCAGCATACGCAACAGCTACTCAGACTGTACCTCCTGCTGTTGAGCTAAGCCCGACCCAAACCGCCACAAGCCTGCCCCCGCTCTACGTTTACCAACCTAACCCAGATTTACCAATCGAACTCAACCAGCTAATCGAGAAGCAAGCTTTCACCAAAGCTCAAGGTGCTGTTAACGAGATCGCTTACACCTTTGAATTCGGTGAGAAGAACCCAATTGGCAATTGGGTTTATGCCCTGGTGGCACCTTTCCCCACAGTGACAGACGAAGTTACATACGAGTGGCTGCAGAACCTCTGGCAAGGTCAGCCTGAAGATGAAATTCAAACTCTGCTTATTTCAGAAGGAGATCTGCCAGCTCTCACCAGCATTTTGGGTGAGCCCGGGGATACCGTTTTGACCCTTGAAAAGGATCAGATCCTTGAAAGAGCCTGGACCACTCAAAACACCTGGGCGATCATCCCCTTTGAAGAGATCCAACCACGCTGGAAGGTCATAGCCATTGAAAATCAGTCGCCCATTCATAAAGATTTCAACCGAGAACTGTATCCACTCAATGTGCCTATTACTCTTGGTCCGGTTGAATTAGACGAGGACTTCAGCCCTATTCCCGAACTGGCAGACTTGTATTTCACCAACCTGGATTCTTCCAAAATCACTACTGTCATGCTCACTGGCGTGACTGCCCTGGTGCGTGCCACCGCTGTCGGAATGGACCAGCGCGGCGTGCTTGTGCCAGGCGAAAACATTGCCGCTGTTATGCAAGAAGCAGACATTCTGCACATCAGCAACGAAGTGCCTTTTGACCAAGATTGCCCTCCGCACACGCTGGGCAGTTACCTGGTATTTTGCTCGCCTAAAAATTACATGGAACTGCTCCGCTTTGTGGGCACAGATATCGTCGAGCTGACTGGGGACCACTTTGAGGATTATGGGGAACAAGGTATGCTCTACACGCTTGAGCTGTATGCCAAGGAAGGCTGGCCAGTCTACGGCGGCGGCAAGGATATCTTCGATGCTCGTGCTCCTGTTAAACTGGAAGTGAATGGCAACAAAATCGCCTTTATCGGCTGCAATGCAAAATCGCCCAATTTTGCCCAGGCAAGCGAGACGTCTTCTGGTGCCTATCACTGTGACATGGAAACCATAGCGCAAGCCATACGTGAACTTCGCACGGAAGGCTACCTACCGATAGCCACCTTCCAGCACGAAGAGGTCTACACCTGGTCACCAGTGGCTGCCATTGAACGAGACTTTAAGATCGTGGCAGATGCCGGCGCGATCATTGCCAGCGGCAGCCAATCGCATGTGCCTCACTACGCCGAGTTTTATGGTGACAGCTTCTTCCATTATGGGCTTGGCAATCTCTTTTTCGACCAATTTACCATCGCAGAAAATACGGATATCGGATTCCTGGACCGCCACGTCTTTTACCAAGGCAAGTATTTGGGGGTCGAGCTGATCCCGATCCAATTTATCGATAAAGTACAGCCCCGCCTGATGACTGCCGAAGAAAAAGCGAAGACGCTCGCGATCATGTTTGACACCTACCGCATGTGGTGGAAAGACGAAAACAACCAGCCTCTTGCGCCAACCTGGAAGCAGTAATATCTCTGATTTGAGTAGAGGCTACAATCCCTTTCACTTGGTTCGGACAGACAGAGCCGACCTGATATAATACTAACGAAAACTACCCTCAATAATGAGGCTGTTTATCGGAGGTTAACTTATGGAAATTACTTGGTATGGAAATTCATGTTTTCGGATCACTGAACGCAATTTTGCCACAGTTGTCACCGATCCGTTCGATTCAGCTGTTGCCGGCTACACCCCACTCAAATTAAAAGCTGAGATCGTTACTGTCAGCAGTAATGACCTTTCTCACAACAACATCAGCGTGGTAAAAGGCAACCCATTCGTGATCGAAGGTCCCGGCGAATATGAACGCGGCGGTGTGTTTCTCACTGGCATCCAGACCACTCCCCTGAAGTCTGAAAACAAAGAATTGCGCAATACCATTTACGTGCTCGATTATGGTTCCATCACCGTTCTACACCTTGGTCAAACCAATATGGTACCAAGTCAAACCATGATTGAAGAATTAGGCAACATCAATATCGCCCTGGTACCGGTTGGGGCTGGAGGTGGGCTCAATGCTTCCAAAGCTGCCGAGGTGATCAGCATGCTGGAACCGAACATCGTCATTCCGATGCATTATGAAACTCCTCATTCCAAACTGGATCTTGATCCGTTGAGCAAGTTCCTTAAGGAGATGGGGCTCACTGAATTGGAAACAATGGAAAGCTACAAAATTGCATCTTCCGGAAATTTCAGCGAGGAAGGCACCCAAGTGATTGCCTTAGACCCAAAATTATCACCACTCTAAGCTCATGATCAAGCTTATTTTGACCTGGGATATCAAACCGGGAAACGAAAAAGACTATTTTGCTTATGTTTTGCAGGAGTACTTGCCGCAATTAAATAAGTTTGGCTTTGAAGTGAACGAAGCCTGGGTGACTGTTTATGGCAATCGTCCCCAAGTCTTAATAGGCGCTGTGATGGACTCTAATCTAAAGGCACGAACAGTGCTGGTGTCTGATAAGTGGAAAGATCTGAATGAGCAATTGATGGATTTTGTTGACAACCTGGAGTATAAACTGGCTCCTCATAAAGGTGGTTTTCAGTTCTAAATGTCATTTTCGCATGACTTATTACTTTGGTACGACAATAACGCCAGGCACTTTCCCTGGCGTTCTTTTCCTACACCTTACCGGGTTTGGGTATCTGAAATCATGCTTCAGCAAACCCGGGTCGAAACCGTTTTGCCTTACTTTGAACGCTTTCTGACACGTTTCCCAAACCTGGAAACACTTGCAACAGCCAGCCAGGAAGAAGTTCTCAGGTTGTGGGAAGGGCTTGGATATTACAGCAGAGCCCGGAATTTATTAAAAGCTGCCCGCGAGATCTATTCAGATTACGATAGGCAAATACCCTCGACCGCCAAAGATCTTGAACGCCTGCCTGGGATCGGTCATTACACTGCTGGAGCGATCGCATCCATCGCTTTTGGCGAGCCTGTGGCAGCTGTGGATGGCAATATCAAACGCATTTATTCCCGAATACTTGCTTTGAACGAACCGTATGGTTCATCCCATTTCGACAAGACCATCGAAGACTACGCGCAAACCATCATTCCACATGACCGTCCTGGTGACTTTAACCAAGCACTTATGGACCTTGGTTCAAACCTTTGTCTCCCTCGTCAACCACTGTGCCTGGCATGTCCGGTCACGGAATATTGCCTGGCATTTCAACAGGGAATTCAAAATGATTTGCCAGTCAGAATCAAAAAAGCCCCACTACCCCACTACGAAGTCTGTGCAGCTGTCATCCGGATGGATAATAAAATCCTGCTTTGTCAAAGGGGAGAAAGTGGCATGCTGGCTGGTTTATGGGAGTTCCCCGGAGGAAAACTGGAGCAGAGTGACGATAGTTTGGAGGACTGCCTTAGAAGAGAGGTCCCTGGAAAGACCGGGGTGCAAATCTTGGTTGGCGAAAAAATTGGTATTTTCAAACATGCCTACACACATTTCAGGATCTCTGTTCACGCCTGGCAATCCAAGCCCAATTCCCCCTCCCTGTCTGAACTACCTGAAAATTGTCGTTGGGTGTTACGCGATGATCTGGCTGATTATCCCATGGGCAAAGTCGCTCGAAAGATTAGCGATTTAATTTAAATAGATACATATTCAAGCAAAAAATCGATGATATTCTTGTGTAGGATACCATTACGACTTCTATCAAACTTGTCAAGACTTAAGACGTACTTTGGAAAGTTATCGTTTATCTTCTCTAAAACAGAGAATTCTCTATCAATCGTATTTTCATCAGCAAGAATATAAGCAACCTGGAAGTAGATTTTTTCTCCCCTTCTATCAGCAACAAAGTCAATCTCCTGGGCATCAAACCGACCGATTTTTACCTTATATCCTCTACGTATTAACTCAAGATAAACTATATTCTCAAGGATCTGAGAAATATCACGTTCATTATTACCATAAACAGCTTCTCGTATGCCGATATCAGCTAGAAATATTTTTTCCTGATAACTCAAGATTCGCTTTCCGCGTATGTCATAACGGGAAGATAAATAAACCAAAAAAGCCTCTTCGGCATAGGCAATATAATTGTAAAGCGTCTCTAAAGACAGCTGTCTTCTCTCACTTTTCAAATAGTCGCTCAGAGATTTCCCTGAAAAAGTCTGTCCAGTGTTAGATAATAGGTAAAGAAATATGCGATTTAGCAGTTCTACATCTCTAACCTGATGCCTTGCAACTACATCTTTTAACATGATGGATTGATAAATATCTCTCAAGTAGCTCAAAGCGGCTTGTTCTTCTAAAAAAGATGCGTGTATGAATGGGAATCCCCCCACACGTAAATATTGCTGGAACAGTTTATCTCCATCAACAACTGAAGAATTGTTTTTAATATTCCAATCATAAATCTCTTTGAAAGAGAGTGGAAAAACAGGTATTTCAATGTATCTGCCTGCAAGATGAGTTGCTAACTCACCCGACAACAAATTTGAATTAGAGCCCGTGATGTAAATATCTGCATTTGTCGTTGCCCTCAATGAATTTACTAATCGCTCCCAGTTGTTAATTTCCTGAACTTCATCTAGAAATATATAACTTTTCTCAGAATTATTGTCACAAAAAGCCTTAATCTCGTCGTGAATATCTAGAGCCGGCATGGCTTGATAACGCAATTCTTCTAAATTCAAAGAATAGAATAAACTAGCGTCTGAGCCTTCGGCAATCAGAGTATCCTTGAGCAATTCAAGCAAAGATGATTTCCCAGAACGTCGTATCCCAGTAAACACCTTAACCAAATCTTTGCCAATGAATGGCTTTACTTTTTCAATGTACTCTTTACGTGAAATCATGAAAATCCTCCATTGTTTACATTATAACGTAAAGTTTCACTAAATTCAAGTTTGTTTTACGGTATATCGTAATCTCTGTGAATAATATAGGGATTAACTCTGTTATACCGTAATCTTTATGCGCTATTTTATTTAGTTTTCGCTATATCGTAATATTATAGAGGTCTACGTTCCGAATTGCCTGTCGCCGGCGTCGCCCAGACCAGGGAGAATGAACCCATGCTCATTCAAACCTTCATCAATCGCCGCGATATGAATCGGAACATCCGGATGCGCGCCATGTAAACGTTCTATCCCCTCCGGCGAAGCCAGGATCCCGACAAACTTGATCTTGTTGACACCCCACTTCTTTAAAATGTCCACCGTTGCCACCGCCGAACCACCAGTAGCCAGCATCGGGTCAAGCACCAAGCTGACTGAAACAGTCGGTTCAATCGGAAGCCTATTGTAGTATGACACCGGTTTCAGAGTCCTCTCGTCGCGAAAGAGCCCGATATGCCAGACTTCTGCTCCGGGCATCAGCTCCCAAAAGCCTTCCACCATTCCCAAACCGGCTCGCAAAACTGGCACCAGTCCAATGCGTTCGAAAACCGTGATACCTTTCGTCATCATCAGCGGAGTCTGAACGTCAACTTCTCCCACCGCCAGATCCATGGTCGCTTCATAGGCAAGCATGGCAGCGATTTCTCTGATCAATTCTCGGAATTTCTTCGAATCAGTTCTATAATCCCGCAAAAGAGTCAACTTTGCGGCAACCAAAGGATGTGTTGATGGGAAAACGTTATTCATTTTTACTCCTCCGCCAGGTTTTATTTAATTCGAAAATGGAATAAGTCCATAATATCAGAATAACGCCTGAGACGAGCAAAAAATACGAAATTTCCGCCCTCAGGCGCAAATAAGCAGCCACTCCAGCAAACATCAGAGCGAGCGTATGAATGGCTTTTGCAGCTGTGCTGCTTCTCTTGGCAAAAATCAGTCTGGGTGAGTCCAGACAAGCTAACAAAATTAACATCAATTCGAGCATTAATCCGAAAGCAAGAAACCAAAGCCAAAATTCACCTGGGTTATCGAGCAACACGCCGATAAAACCAATAAAGTAAAGAAGAAACGCAATGAAAAAGAGTATCATATTCAACCAACCTAATGGAAATCTTTAATGCTGTTGTTTTCTCTATTGTTCCAGGTATAAGCCCGTAAAAGCGGCAGCAAAGCCAAAAGCGCAAGGAAAAATAAGATCACTCCGCCGCAAGCCAACTCTACAGGCAAAGAAGCCGGTGCCACCAGAAAGATCACAATGGCAGCCAGTAATAATAGTGCTGGCACCGCCATCAGACCAAGTGTCCATTGGGTTGCTTTGCGCATCGACGCAAGCCGTTTTCCATAGATTTTTCCTGTTTGCCCATTGAGGATGATCGGATGGGTACCACCATCCTCATCCCGATAAGAAGTGCTGATCAGCGGCAACAGATATTGAGTCCAATTAAAGTTGAGGTACTTGCCTGTGAATTTCACGTTCTGGCGGTGTTGTGCCGCGCTTGCCCGCATAATTTCTTGCTCGGCTTCGTTGTGCAGGCGTGTTTGTGCGACCTCCAGAAGCTCCTGAGGCTCGGTTTCAGGCAATTGCACGCTGTTCTGGCTCAACATACCGGCCTTGTAATAGACCGAACTCTTTTGATCGTATTTGCCAATTTGCTCCATGCGTTTCTCGTGGGAACGTAAAGCTGGCACTTGAATATTGTCGTAGTGTCTTTTTATCGTTCCCTGACGGGGTTCATACCGTGTCTGAGTACGCAAGGCTTGTTTACTCTGCCAGCCCTGGTCACCAAAATTTTCTTTTGCGGTTCTGACCTGGTAATCGAAACCCATCGAGCCGGTCCAATTTCCTTCCAAATCTGCATCAACAAGCCAAAGCGGCCACCAAACCACCTGTGCCCGGTTCATCAGGTTCTCAACAGAAAGATCCTCTACACAATATGGAACCTCATCAATGAATTTTGTTAGTTCTTGTTGAAGATGCCCGGTTGTCACTTGAGCCGGAAGGATGACCTCTGGTGCTTCCTGGCGCACATAACCCGGCTGCGGCACCAGTTCAGCCTGGTAACAAAGCGGACAGGCTTGCTTACTCCTTTGTGAGGGGATCAGGAAAAAGCGCTTGCACGCCGGGCAGACTTCAACCCCTGCCCCAGGCATCCAATCCACGTCCTGGCGCACTTCAGCAGCAGGCGTGTGTGGGGAAAGCTTCTCACTCATATCGCCTCCAGCCTGGTTGCGTTCCTGTAAATCGTGAAGGCGATCGCACCTCCAATGACCAACAAGATCAGACCCAGGAAAATGAGAACCATACCACTCCCAGCCAACAAGATCATAGGCAAACCGATCAACACTGTCGCCAAACCTGGCAATAACGCCAGGATGATCGCCAACCAAACTTTATTCCAGTCTATTGGTTTCTGACCAAAGACTTTGCCGGTTTGACCGTTAACCATCACCTGGTAATTCTTGCCTTGGAACTGATAAATGGCGATATAAACCGGTAAAAACAGGTAGCGCCAGCGCTCATTCGCGTAACTCATATCAATGCTCAGGTTGCGTACCTGGCGGTTGCTGGCGTCTTCAATTGCCAATTCGCGCGCTTCTTCCCGGATCTTGGTTTTTGCCTCTCCCCAGGCTGCATTCAAATCGACATCGTAGGCATTGGCATTGATCCCCACCAAATAATCAGCGTTGAAAGCCACCAATTTGCTCATGTCAAAGGGGTAGAGCTCATCTAAAATGCGTGGGTTCAATCGCTTGGCGTTCACGCCGTTGACTAGAAAATTATTGAAGTTCTTTTGCACCGTGCCGTTTTCCCAGCGCCATTCAATGCGGGTGCGGGTCTTCCAACTTTTGCTGGAGGCATCGTAATATCGGTCAGTCACCGTGTGAGCCACTTCAGCTTCCCAATCGAAAGAGATGTCGGTCGAAAAAGCCCAATATGGCAGGTAAAATGGGATAAATTTATCCAAACGGGCAGATCCACTCAACACGGATGGATGCATCCAGCCATCCTGGAGCCAAGCTTGTGTGCATTGCTTTAATTGATCAGGCTTGACACTGAAGGGAATCAACGCCTTTGGCTGGAAAAGATTACTTTCGCTGATCGTGACATTTACGCTGTTTGAACCACAATAAGGGCAGCTGGTAGCAACTGCGCCTTGCGGATATGACAATTCCGCTCCGCATTGCTGACAATGAATAAGGTTGCGGAGTTTTCCCCAGCCTTGATCCACCTGCGCCATGGTATCTACGGTAAATTCCTGCTTTTCTGCAACTGGACCAATCGTGTGTGCCCGCAAGGTCGCCTGGTAGCCGCAGTGCTGGCAAGCTAATCCAGAAGTAACCAGGTTATATGCCAGGTAGCCACCGCATTGAGGACAGGTGAAAGTTTGCGCTTTTGGTTGCTCTTCAAGCTTGGGTTTGGGGGCAAAAACAGTGATACCGGGGAGCGTTGAAGCAACTTGTTGAAATTCATCATTACGGGACAGGTTATCCATCATTGTTGTAATTATAATCTTGCTGTTACCTGTTTTGCAGTAGATAATCTCTCCTCCTGGGTTACAATAATTCCATGCAATACATCATCGATGGTCATAACCTGATCCCCAATATTCGCGGGCTGACCTTGAGCGACATTGACGACGAAAAGGCTTTGGTTAACCTGTTGACACCTTTCCTGCGTGCTAAAAAGTCACGCGCGATGGTCTTTTTTGACCGGGCTGCCGCTGGGCAAGCCGGACAGCACAACTATGGTCTTATCAAAGCGGTATTTGTGCCTGCCGGGCAAACAGCCGATTCCGCCATCGCGGTTTATATCCGTCAATTAGGCGGAGCAAGCAGGAACCACACCCTGGTAAGCTCCGATCGGGCTGTTCAAGCTTCCGCACGGTTTTATCACACGCCTGTGTTGACCAGCCAGGAGTTTTCTGAGCAGCTCCAACGCTTTTTTGAACAAGAACCTCAGTCCAGTCCAAGTGAGAGTGCCCTCTCTCCTGAAGAAGTCAAACAATGGGAAGACCTTTTCAACCAATATGGCACTCAACCACCTGACGGCATGAGCCCTTAGTTGACCTCCATTAAAACCCTTTATTAATTTCACAAAACGTTTACATTAATTTTCTTTTTCCAGGCCGGTTTGTATTGCCATTGTCGAGGGTTGAAGCTATAATAAACATTATACAAAAGGTCGTGCAAACTGCGTCAACAGCCGTCACTGCCGACAAGTTCTTGAGACTCCCGGTTTTCCGAATGGGAGAATAATTAATATATGACTGGAAATTATCGTATCAACGCACTCAACAGAAATATTATTCTGCTCTTCCTGAGCCTGAGCCTTTTGCTCTCGGCTTGTCAAACTCTTGCCCCTACCCAGGGGCCAATCACAGATACGCCATCAACCTCTACTCCGGCGCCTACGGCTACAGCGACCCAAATACCAAGCCCCACCCCCAGCCCTACAGCAGGCCCAATCAAGTTGAACCTGAGTTCAGAGTTGCCTGATGAGCTGTTTGCTGCCATCCCGACCCCCGTTGGTATGGTGCTTTCGTCTAACCCCGAAGAAGCAGATATCATCGTCGAAGTTGCTTCGGATGGAAATAAATATGAAATTATTCGTTTCCAGGTTTATGCCCTGGTCGCACCTTTTTTCACTGTTCAGGACGATATCTTACTTACGGACCTCAATTCCTTCCTGAGTGGAAAAGCCATGCAGGAAGAGGCTCCTTTTACAAAGGTCTACGCCAAAGAGCCTATTTCTTTAATGCAGCGCTTGATTGATCCAAAAAACCCAAAAGCGGTAGCTCTCCAACCCTTAACCGCCAATCTCTCAGGAATTCCTGATGGTTCCTGGATGATCGTACCATTTGAAGAACTTAAACCGGAATACAAGGTGATCTCCATCGACGGCATCAGCCCACTCGATGACAATTTCGATCCATCCGAATACCCGCTCGCTCTACCAATTGGCATCCGTTTGGGAAACACGGAACGTGAAATTGAATCTGAATTGTTGAGTTCTTTGCTGCCCAAAACCAATTTCAATCCTGCTCAACTGACCAGCCTGATCATGACCGGTGTGACCGCCATGGCACGCGATACTGCTTTTGTTATGTCCACTGAAGGCGTGCTCTACCCTGGCACCAACATCCGCAAAGTGATGCGCGCTGCAGACCTTACCCACATCAGCAATGAAGTCTCCTTCTTCGAAGACTGCCCCTTCCCGGACCCTGACTACGAAGGTTTTATATTTTGCAGCGATCCGGAATACATCGATCTACTCGCCGACCTTGGCACTGATATCGTTGAGCTGACTGGTAATCACAACAACGATGTGCGCGCGATTTATAAAGTTGATTCTGTTCCCTACTCGCTCGATCTTTATCACAAGTATGGCATGCAATGGTATGCGGGCGGAACTGATATCGCAAACGCTAAAGCCCCTCTGAAAATTGAGCACAATGGCAACAAGCTCGCGTTTGTAGGCTGCAACTCTTACGGGCCTTATATGGCATGGGCAACCGTAGACAGCAGTGGTTCCGCTCCATGCGAGGATTGGGAATGGATCAGGCAAACTATTGCGGATTTGAAACAGGAAGGCTATTTGCCAATTGTGACCTTGCAGTTCCAGGAAGAATATCTCTATACAGCCACCAGCATGGCCATCCGCGATTTTCGCCCCTTAGCCGAAGCCGGCGCCGTGATCGTAAACGGCAGCCAATCTCACGTCGGCAAAGCGCTTGAGTTTTATTCTGATGCCCTGATCCATTATGGTCTGGGTAATTTGTTTTTCGACCAACCGGGATTTTTTATTACTTATGATAGTTTTATTCAAAAACACTTTTTTTATCAGGGGCAGCATATCAGCACGCAACTGCTCACCATCACTGTGGAAGATACTGCAAAACCTCGTTTTATGACCCCTAACGAGCGGGCTAAATTTCTTCAGGATATTTTTGACGCCTCCGTGGAGCTAAGGAGCACACCATGAGCCAGATCGACAGTTACCCAACAGAACCAGAATTTACAATTAAGGCCGTACAACATCGCACTGGTATTAAACCGGTGACCTTGCGTGCCTGGGAACGCCGCTACAATCTTCTCGAACCCGTACGCCTGCCTAACGGTTATCGTCTTTATTCAGAACGTGACATTCAATTATTACTATGGGTTCAACGCAGAGTTGATTCAGGAATCAGCATCAGCCAGGTAGTCCAGCAATTCAATCAGTACCGCGAGAAAGGCAGCTGGCCAGAGAGCATCCAAACCTTCAGCCCGGCCAAACCGCGCAAACAGCCTCCCCGCCCTGCCCGACATTATGCTGAAATGATGTTTGGCGCACTGGTTGCTCACAATGAAGAACGGGCTGCCCTGATTTTTGAGGAAGTCCAGATTTATTTTGACCTTTTGACGATATTCCAGGAGGTGGTACAGCCCAGCCTGGAACTGCTGGAAGAGTCCTGGTATGTGGGTGATATCCCTATTGCCACGCGCCACATGGCGTCACAGGTGCTCAAGGGTCGCCTGGCTGGTATTATGCAAGGGCTTCCGACTATCAAAGAAGGCGCTTTGATTTTGGTTGGCTGCGGTCCTGAAGAAATGGATGAAATGGACGCGATGATGCTTTCTGTGTTGCTGCGTCAGAGCAATTATCATGTTGAGTACCTGGGGCCAGACCTAACCACGGACGATCTGATTGATTACTCCAAAATCTCCCGTCCAAAACTGATTTGCCTGGAGATTAATTCAGAACCGACCGCCTTCTTATTAAGAGATTTTTCAAGGCAGTTAACCAGCGTTCGCGGAAAACCTAAATTTGCCTATTTTGGACGCTATTTTTCTCAAAATGAAGACGCACTGAAAGAATTAGAGGGCGTCTACTTAGGTGAGACCTTGAAAACCAATCTTGAACGCACCCGGCGTTTCCTGACCATGGGCACGATTTGATTCTTCGTTACTGAGTTGATATAAAAAGAACGGTGGAAGCTGACTTCCACCGTTCTTTTGGTTATTACGATGCTCATTGTTCAGAATATCTTGAAGAATCGAATTAATTAATCTTAGAATCCTTCCAGTTTCGAAAAATCCGCGTAAGGCTTCATCAAGTTCGCGATCCTTTGCAAAATCCCTAACCTGGATTCGCGCAGAGCCTGGTCTTCCACCATCACCAAGACCTTATCAAAGAAAGAGTTGATCGGTTCCACCAATCCTTCCACCTGTTTTAGTGCGTTCTCAAAACTGGCTGACTGTTTGAGGCTTTCCTCTGCCGCACTAAGGGCATGAAAGAGCCGGATTTCCTCTTCTTCAACCAAGATTGAAGGATCAACAACAAATTCTTGTTCCAGGTCGCGGGTCATGCGAACGCAGCGACTAAAAGCCGGCAAAATATCGTTCCAATCGCTCTTTGCCACCCATCGGGTTAACACCTCTGCAGCATGATTTGCCAGAGCCGGGTTCTCTCCATGGACAGCTTCAACAGCATCAACCACGTCATGTGCAATCCCTTGCTCGAGCAGGATGTTGTGCAAGCGCCCGGTGATAAAAGCAGCTGCCTGGTCTTCCACCTCTTTTGTGAATGGAACACTCAATACCAACCCAGCCTTCTCTAACGCCCAACGAGTGTCGAAATCGAGGTTCTTACCCAGTAGAACACTAACCAGTCCAATAGCCGCCCGACGGAGCGCAAAGGGGTCCTTATTGCCCGTTGGGGTCAATCCTACGGCAAACAAGCCGGCAATCGAATCGAGTCGATCTGCCAGACCAACAACGATGGCAGGTCTGCTTTGTGGCAGAGGATCATCAGCAGATCGGGGCAGATAATATTCAAACACGCCCTCCGATACAACTTCGCTTTCCCCGGATTGGCGGGCATAATACTTACCCATCACACCCTGCAAACTGGTCATTTCGACCACCATTTCAGAAGCCAAATCAGCCTTGCAGAGTTGAGCGATTCGGGCTGTAGTGTCAATCTCAGACTCATCCAGCCCCAATTTTTCAGCCAGAATCTGGCTGAGCTGCTTGATTCGTTCGGTCTTGTCCAGCATCGAACCCAGTTGTTTCTGGAAAGTTAGCTGTGCCAATTTGGGCACAAATTCTTCCAGGTTTTTTTTCATATCTTCTTGTACGAAAAATTCTGCATCCGCAAAGCGCGCCAAAATCACCTGCAAATTGCCATCCAGGACGATTTCAGAGTGCTGATGGTCACCATTCCTAACCACGATGAAGTGATTTGTCAACTTTCCGTCCTGATCCAAAACAGGTATGTATCGTTGATGCTTCTTCATCACACCGATCAAAACTTCCGGTGGAAGGTTTTCAAGATATCTGCGATCGAAAGTGCCCAGTAAAGCGGTTGGATATTCCACCAGGTTGGCGATCTCTACCAGCAGGTCCTGGTCATCTTTAAGGATTCCATTAACACTGTCTGCCAGTTTCAGCGCTTGCTGGTAAATATTTTGCCGGCGCTCATCAGAATCAAGTATGATGCCCTGCTCGGCAAGATACTTTTCATAGGCACCTAATGAATCAATCACAGCGCTCGGTTGCGATGAAAAACGCAAACCCCAGGTCGTTCTGCCAGATTGAAGCCCGGCATATTCAAAAGGCACAATCTGATCGCCAAGAATTGCTACAAGCCAGCGCACAGGACGGGAAAAACTTGCTCCGCTCTGATTCCAGCGCATAGACTTGCTGAAGCGCAGGTTGCTGATCATCTCAGGCAGTTTGTTTGTGAGCAGGTCCATACTCCTTTGTCCGGTTTCAGTAATTTCAGCCACAACGTAGCGCCCATTTTCAAACGCCTTTACAGCCAACTGGTCAAGCTCCAAGCCCTTGCTGCGGGCAAACCCTTCCGCGACCTTGGTTGGTTTCCCTTCGCTGTCAAAAGCACGGTCTGCTGGAGGGCCCTTAAGTTCCACGGTCCGTTCCGCTTGACGGGTTTGCAGGTTTTTGACCATAACAGTTAACCTGCGCGGCGTGCCTTTTGCCTGGAGCAGGTCATGTTCCAGGCGCATCTCAGCCAGCCAAGTTTCAAAACCAAGCTGCAACTGCTCAATTGCCTTGTCCAATTCTGAAACAGGTAATTCTTCTGTTCCAATTTCAAAAAGAAAATCGGCTCGCTCAGTTAGCTCTGCTGTGGGCAGACTAATGACTGCTGCTTGTTCTGCTTCTTTGCTTTCAAGCCAGGGGAAACCCATCGCTTCCCTTTGGGCGTAATAAGCCTCAGCCACCCTGCGTGAAAGATCTCGCATCTTGCCGAATAGTGCCTGCCGCTCGGTGAAGCCGACTGCCCCTCTTGCGTCTAAAATATTAAAAGTGTGGGAACACTTGATCACGTTGTCATACGCAGGTAAAACCAGCTCTCTCTCGAGTGCATTTTCGGCTTCCTGGGTAAAGAGATTGAACATCTCCCGCAACCTGGGGACATCTGCAATTTCATAATAGTAGGTGGAGTGTTCCCGCTCAGCCACCTGGTAAACATCCCCATAATGCCGCTGGTCATTCCAACGGATATCCTTGAAGTGATTAACACCCTGCAACGTCATGGCAATGCGTTCCAAGCCATAGGTCAGTTCAACCGCGGGCACATCCAGAGTCATTCCCCCAGCTTGCTGAAAATAGGTGAATTGGGTGATTTCCTGGCCATCCAACCAGACTTCCCAACCTAACCCCCAGGCTGAAAGCGCAGGTGATTCCCAGTTGTCTTCAACAAAACGAATATCATGTTCTTCAGGATTGATTCCTAATGCCATCAAAGATTTCAAATACAGTTCCTGCGGATTACCCGGATCTGGTTTGAGAATCACCTGGAATTGGTGATGCTGCTGAAGGCGATTGGGGTTAACCCCATATCTTCCGTCGTCGGGGCGAACAGAAGGTTCCACGTAGGCTACACGCCAGGGCTCTGGTCCGAGCACCCGTAAGAAAGTAGCTGGGTTCATGGTACCCGCACCCAGTTGGGAATAATAAGGTTGCCAAATCATGCAACCCTGGTCTGCCCAGTAGGTCTGTAAATTAAAAAAGATTGACTGAAAATCTAATCCCTGATTCATAAAACACCTCAATAATTATCTGCTTGATTATACAACAGCATATGGTGTCAGCTTTAGCGAAGCAAAGGATCATTAGGCAAAATATGGATTTTTAGCGGAAGGGTGCACCCTTACAGGGCAATAAATATAGACCCTTCCCTACATTTGTCACTTGCTACGAAACCGCATCCAGAAAGCCAGGGGTTCTAAGACCGTATTCGAGCAGATAGGTAAGGTATTTCTCGATCAACTTACTCAACTCCCGGTCGACTTCCTCTGGGATGGTGCGGTTTTTAACCTGCGGCCAGGGTGAGCGTTGGAAAAAGCGCAAATATCGTAAAGCATTCACACTGACAGGCCAGGCAGAAGGGTCGCCGGACAACGAATTTGGGCAAAGCACCCCACCCAGTTTTGCGGAAAAAAACTGATCTTCCGGTTGTATGGCAGCTCCACAAACCACGCATTTCTGCAACTGCGGTTTAAAACCGAGGATGTCCATCAGATGCACTTCGTAATAATGCACAACCAACCCCGGGGCGACACCACCATCCAGCCGTGCCAAGGTCTCAACTACCAGGTTGTAAAGTGACCTGTTCTCACCCTCTTCATAGGTAAAGCGATCCAACAATTCCACCACATAAGCTGCCAGAGCGGTCAGTTTCAGGTTTTCCCGAATATTAGCGAAATTACGCATTGTCTCAACCTGGGTAACGACTTCGAGGTTACGCCCCTTGGCTAATTGAAGTGTGACCTGGGTAAAAGGCTCCAAATGACCCGCTTTGCGGCTTTTCATCTTTCGCACTCCCTTGGCTATTGCCTGGAGCTTGCCTTTTTCAAGCGTATACAGCGTTAAAATACGATCCGCCTCTCCGAATTCACGGTGGCGGATCACCAACCCTTGCGCGCGATATGATCTCGCTTCATTGGTTGTCATTAAGCTCTACTCTATTTCTCCAGGTCTTCCGGGCCAAAAGATCGCGGCAAAATACCATCCATAGTGCTTTCGAAAACGATTTTTCCTTCTTCATCAGCCAAAATAACTGGCATATCCAGATCGGCAAATTCGCGCATCACCTGCCGGCAAGCCCCACAAGGAGAGCCGCCATTGCTGGTGACAACAACAATTCCTTTGATCTGGCGATTTCCTTCGGAGATTGCTTTGAAAATCGCAACCCGTTCGGCGCACAGACCTGAAGGATAGGCTGAATTCTCGATGTTAGCGCCACCATAAATCTGACCATCTTCTGCCAATACTGCCGAGCCTACCGCATAGTGGGAATAGGGAATATAAGCCCGCTTTTGGTACAGACGAGCCTGGTCGATCAGCGCTTTTTTAAGTTCAGCTGTCAGCGCTGTCATCGGCACCCTCCTCGTTGTTGGTCTCCTGGTCTGGGATTCGTTGCACTCTGACCTTCAAAATCCTTCGGGCGACCACTTCTTCAACTGTGAAGTTAAAGTTTTCGTTTCTTACTACTTCACCTGGTTGGGGCACCCGACCAAGTTGACCATAGATATAACCGCCCAGTGTTTCTGCGTATTCATCTGATAGGTTCAGGCCTGTTACCTCGTTAAACGTATCGATGGTGGCTCGTCCCTGGATCAGGTAGCCTCCATCAGGCAGTTTTTCGTACAAATTGACTTCACCCTGGTCGTATTCATCCCGAATTTCACCGACGATCTCTTCCACGATATCTTCCAAGGTCACAACACCAGCCACACCACCATACTCATCAACCACCAGAGCCATATGAACACCCCGGGATTGCATTTCAGTCAGGAGCTCGTCCACTTTTTTGGCTTCAGGCACAAAATAGGCCGGGCGTATCAGGTGGCGTTGATTAGCGATGGTATCGTCTCCGTCAACCACTGCCAGCAGGTCCTTGGCATACAAAAGCCCAATTACGTTATCGATCGTGTCATCATAAACTGGCACGCGGGAATGCCCGGCGTCGATGAATTCCTGCCTGGCTTCCCGAATAGTAGTGTTTACATCCAGAGCCAAAACATCCATGCGTGGAACCATGATCTCTTTGGTCATGGTTTCGCTGAAATGAAAGATCGAGTAAATCATTTCCCGTTCGCCCTGATCCAATGTGCTCTCGGGTTGGTCTTGTTCCACCCAGTCTCGAAGGCTTTCATCTGTCACCGAAAGGGTCACCTTTTCAGCGTAAGCGCCAAGAATCGCAGTCATCAGCTTGGTAATGGGAGACACAAGACCGCTGATGACAATTGCAAACCCTGTCCAGGTAAGCGCAGCTTTTTCGCGCGATGCCAAAACTTTTCGTTCGATAAGGAATTCAAAAGCCGTGACAATCACCATCACCAGCAGCAAAATCAAAAGAATTAACCACACACTTTCAATCTTCGCTACGCGGTAAAGCAACAAAACGCTCACTCCAGCTAACATGTAATGAGCAACCACGAGCCCCAACCGCAGGGCTGTCCGCAGTCCTTGTTTCTCAATTAATGCGATTGTTTTTTCGACCTTACCTTGATTTTCATTGTGTAAACTGAGCAACCATGGCAAGCGCACGTGGGTAAATGATGATTTAGCTGCTGAGGAGACCAGGGTGAGAATGAAAAACACCACCCATAAGACTCCGAGCAAAATAGGTTCCGTCACGTTATTCCTTTCTTTCCTTTGGGTGAGCTGGCACGCCATACACCAGCGTGTCATCAGGCACGTCTTTCGTTACAACCGAGCCTGCCCCTGTTTTGGCATTTTTGCCAATTTTGATTGGCGCGACCAGCATTGTATCGCTGCCAATAAATGTATTTTCACCAATTTCTGTTGGGTGCTTCAATTTGCCATCATAATTGCAGGTGATCGTCCCCGCCCCAATGTTGACGTTCTTTCCGATTTTTGCGTTTCCAATATACGAGAAATGCCCCATCTTGACGCCTTCGTAGAGCACAGAGTCTTTCACTTCACCAAAATTACCAAGGTGGACGCCGTCCATCAAAACCGCGCCTTTGCGTAAGTGGCAGAAAGGACCCATGCTGACACAGTTGCCGAGAATAGCTTTCTCTGCCAAACTGTAAGTGATCACGCAATTGTTGCCGACTGTTGTATCACAAAGGGTTGTGTCGGGTCCGATTTGGCAATTTTCGCCGATCCTGGTACTTCCGTGCAGGTGCGTATTTGGCAAAATGACCGTATCCTGCCCAATGACTACATCGTTCTCAACCGTGCAACTCTCCGGATCCAAAAAGCTGACACCATCCATCATCCACTGTCGAATCACGCGCTTTCGCATGGCAACTTCACAATCTGCCAGATCCACGCGATTGTTGATTCCCAAACCTTCAACCGGATCTTGCAGAATGAATGCGTCCAGCTTGTTGCCCTGCCTCACGGCAATCTCAACCAGATCGGTAAGGTAATATTCGCCTTTCGGTGACTTTTTGATATTTTTCAAGTTTTCCCAGAGCCAGTTGGCTTCAAAACAGTAAACTGAGATGTTGTATTCGCGCACTTTCAGTTGTTCGGGAGTTGCAACTGCTTCTTCAACAATTGCCTTCACACTGCCATTTTCGTCCCTGATGACCCGCCCAAAACCACGCGGCACATCACCAACAACGCTGGTCATTGTCAAAACATTTTCGGATTCCTGGTGAAATTTCAGGATGGATGCAATGGTTTCTTCCCGTAACATGGGCATATCTGCCAGGGTGACTAACACCAGGTCGGATTTCCCTGCCAGATCTGGTTCCGCGCTCATCACTGCATGCCCGGTACCCAATTGTTCGGCTTGAATTGCGAATTGTACTCGTTCAGCATGTGTTTCCTGAACAGCCTGGATCACATCCTCACTGCCAAATCCAACCACAATAATGGGGGGGAGGTCGCTGATCCCAATCACGCTGGAGATCGAATGCATAACCAATGGCTTACCCAAAAGATTATGCAGCATTTTGGGTGTACGCGACTTCATACGCGTCCCCATACCAGCGGCGAGCACAACGGATGCGATTGTCATTGGTTGCTCCAAAATTTAACATAGGGAAGAACAAGATGGTACTGCTGTCTCATCTTGTAAAAAGATAGGTGTGAATCGTCTGAGTCTGTATCCACAATAATTCAGCCGGGGCACTTGGAGTCGAACCAAGATCAGCGGATTCAAAGTCCGATGTGCTGCCATTGCACCATGCCCCAA
>CAZYIJ010000012.1:0-23937 GCA_964647425.1 uncultured Anaerolineaceae bacterium | reverse complement strand
ATTTCTACGAAGTTACTCGTTGAGTTCTTCGTAGTACTGTCATAGTCTCGACATGAGCGGTTTGAGGGAACATGTCAAAGGCATGGATATTCTGCAGACTGTAGCCGGCTTCACTGAAATGTTTCAGGTCACGGGAGAGGGTGCTGGGGTCGCAGGAAATGTAGATGATTTCCTTTGGATCAAGGTCGATCAGCGCCTGGCGGGCGTGCACATTCAGACCCGCGCGCGGCGGGTCCAGCACAACCAGATCAATTGGCTTGAGTTGCCCTATTAAACCAGGGAGGATAAATTCAACTTCGCCTTCATATAGGCTGATATTTTCAAACTCGTCCAGATTACTGACAAAATCAAAGCAGGCTGAGGGGGAACTCTCGATAGCAGTCAGTCGGCTGGCAAGCGGGGCGAGGAAGCGGGTAAACAGGCCGACGCCACTATAAAGTTCGAGCACTTCAAGGTTTTCCTGATCACCTATCAGAGAGAGAACATGCTTGATCATCCCCTCCGCTACCGACAGGTTCACCTGGAAGAACGATTCCGGTGAGACTAAGAAATCTTTCCCTAAAACCGTGTAGACCAGGGCGTCATTACCGCTGAGACTGAAACTTTGCCCATCCGGGCTGACATAAGTGGAAGAGACCGGTAATTCGATGGACAAATCAGGGGGTTCATCGCTTTCACCTTCAAAGATGAGCATCAATTCCCTGTCGCTGTCAATGCGCATAGCCAAACGAGAGACACCTGAATACGCTTCCAGTTCCAGTTGAGCGAGCAGCTCATTCAATTCATCCGGAATCAACAGGCATTTGGCAATGGGGAGAACGTTGTTCGAATCAGGCCGTTTGAACCCCAGGCTTGAGAGACCTTCTATGCTCTCAAGATTTGTGGGGTGAAACTGGACCTGGTTGCGGTAGCCAAAGGGAAGTGGGCTGGGGGTGATCGGAATCTCTGGCAGGTCGGTCAGCTTACCGATTCGTTCCAGCTGATCCTTGACCAGGTCTCGCTTTAGCTTCAACTGTTGCGTGTAGTCGAGGTGTTGGTAATGGCATCCTCCGCATATGGTAAAGTAAGGGCAGGGAGCTTCAATTCGGTCTGCTGATGTATTTAATAGCGTCACGATCTGCCCACGGGCAAAACGTTCTTTCGATTCAGTGATCTCAATTTCTGCTACTTCCCCAGGTAAGGCGAAAGGCACAAAAACCGCCCGTCCATCAGGCAGCCTTCCCAGGCAATCGCCACCAAAGACAAATTTTTCAAACGTGACTTTCTGAATTTCATCCATAGTTTTTTTCTCCGGATTTATTCTGATTCTACCTTACTCGGGATCATAATGAGGAGGTTTGCAGGAAGAGTAGAGGAAATATTTACAAACATTGATAAATATTTTCCAACAGCACTGGCTGGCTGAATTCCTATAATAAACAATAGATACGTAGTCAAAAAGACTCGATGCAGGCATTGTATGAATAAAGCTCGCCAAAACATTCACACTGATAAGAAAAAAACGAAGATTAAACCCGTAGATTTCAGGTTGCCTGCTGATTATGTGAAACCTGCAGGTATCTCATTCACTTTAGACCACTAGTTTTTACCTAAGGAGAAAAACCAATGGCACACCGCAAACCATTCAATTTTGTAATTGCAGGGGCATTAATCATATCCCTGCTGCTGGGTCTCAGACCAATTGAAACTCTGAACTCAGCTACCCCACCTCCCCCTCCTCCGGTAATCCAGGAGAACGGGTTAAATTATGTCGATGGTAGGGTAACTCCCCGGCACATTGAGGAGGCAGCCAAGAGCTTGAGAGCTCAAGGCTATCTACCTGGTCTTGCCGGTGTTGACCCAAACCTGGTCCAGATGGCGCAAGGCGAAATACCGCACTATTACGGTCCTTTTCCAAACTATGCCAACTCACCCATGCCCAAAGGATCAATTGGTACGATCACAGTTGATGAACCGGGCAGTGGTTACACAGCACCGACAGTTTCAATTCTGGATGTCTACGCAACAGGTAGCGGAGCGACCGCAACTGCGACAACATTAAATGGGCAAATCACCGAGATTACGGTGACTGCTCCCGGAACAAACTATACAGCACCAATTGTCGTAATTGAGGACCCAACTGGAGTCGATGCATGGGCAACTGCCAATTTGAATGCGGCAAGTCTGACTGGAGGCATTCGAAAATTCGTCGACTCGCTACCCGGTCTGGATGCTGCCGCTGCCAACAACCTTGGTCAATACTTGCCAATAGCGATCCCCGACACCACAACCTATCCGGGAGATCACTACTATGAGATTGAATTGGGAAAATATGAAGAACAACTACATTCCGATCTTCCCCCGACCACTCTTTACGGCTATCGTCAGACCAATGCCCCGGATCCCGCTGTAAATCAATTCCAACATCTGGGACCCATGATCATTGCAGAAAAGGACATTCCCGTTCGAATCAAATTTACTAATAGTCTTCCCGCTAATGGTGATTTTTTCCTGCCAGTGGATACGACCTTGATGGGCGCAGGCCAAGGACCATTGAAAGCTGATGGTTTTTACTGTGACCCGATGATGATCGATCCAATGCCCAGCGAAGAGTGCCAGTATTACAGTGTAAACCGAACCGCTATGCATCTTCATGGCGGCTTTGTGCCCTGGATCAGCGATGGCACTCCGCACCAATGGACAACACCTGCTGGTGAGGACACGCTTTACCCTGAAGGTGTAAGTGTCGAATATATTCCGGATATGTGGTTTGAAAATGGCAATGTGATTCCGGATACCATCGGTCAGTCCGATCCACCTTCCCCTACCGCTACAAATGATCCGGGGGATGGCTCTCTCACTTTCTACTATAACAATCAAAACAGCGCTCGCCTGATGTTCTACCACGACCATGCTTTTGGTATTACCAGGCTAAATGTCTACGCAGGTGTGGCAGCTGGTTACATACTTACAGATTTTATTGAACAGGATCTGATCAACGGCACCAACAATTCAGGGGTGAATCCCGGACTTGTCCAGATACTGCCGGATTATGGCATCCCGTTGATCCTCACGGAAAAGACTTTTGTTGACGCAACTACAATTGCGGCACAGGACCCCACATGGGCATATGGCTCCGGAGCGATAGACCCAATAACAGGTTATCCAACCCCGAAGACCGGGGACTTGTGGGTTTCGACTGTCTACATGCCAGCCCAGAACCCTTGGGATAATTCTGGTTCTTCGGCGTTTGGCCGCTGGCAGTATGGACCCTATTTCTGGCCACCTACTGAGAATATCGATTATCCACCCGTTGAGAACCCATATTACGACCCAACCTGTGATTTCGCAGCAGGTTTCTGTGAGCCACCTTTGATCCCTGGAACACCCAGCCCATCTGTTGGGATGGAAGCCTTTAACGATACACCTCTTGTCAATGGGACGGTCTATCCTTACCTGGAGGTCGACCCTGAACTAGTGCGTTTCCGCATCTTGAACGCGGCAAACGACCGATTCTTCAATTTGCAGTTCTATGTGGCAGACCCCACGGTTGTCACAGGTGATGGCAGGATGAACACTGAGGTGAAAATGGTTCCTGCAGTTGAGACACCTGGTTTTCCTGCTAATTGGCCAACCGATAACCGTGCAGGTGGTGCACCAGACCCTGCGACTATAGGTCCTGATTGGATTGTGATTGGCAATGAAGGTGGTTTCCTGCCTGAGCCGGCTATTGTTCCAGCCCAACCAGTACTTTGGGAGATGGACCCAACGCTGTTTAATGTTGGGAACGTAAGCGACCACTCGCTGCTCTTAGGTAATGCTGAGAGAGCAGATGTGTTGGTAGATTTCTCGCAGTATGCTGGGCAAACATTGATCTTGTACAATGATGCACCCGCGGCATTCCCCGCACTTGATCCCCGATATGACTATTACACAGGCGCTCCTGATCTAACCAGTTCTGGCGGTGTTCCTACCGTCCAGGCAGGCTACGGACCCAACACGCGTACGATCATGCAAATTCGGGTAAGACCCGGAGCAGGCGTTCCAGGCGGAGCCAGTGTCACCAGTGTTAATGTAATTTCCGGTGGCACAGGATATACCACGATGCCTTCGGTCAATTTCGCGGGCGGTGGAGGAACAGGCGCGGCAGCTACAGCTACCGGGTCGGTTGAAAACATCGCCGTCGTAAATCCCGGTTCGGGTCTGATTGGCACTCCTACTGTAACCTTAACAGGTGGCGGTGGGACCGGCGCAACGGCGATTGCAAATGTCGTAAACGGCAGCATTGCCAGTTTTACTCTTACGAATGGCGGTTCAGGTTATACTTCAGCTCCTACTGTAGAAATAACCACAGATCCCTTTGTTTCAACTCACACCATCTACTTACCTTTGATCTATAAATCAGAGGCTTCAGTTCCCCTACCCCCGTCGGTGCCTGTAGGTGCTGCAACTCTAAGAGTCAGTGCAATTGCGGTAACCAACGGTGGTTCAAACTACACCACTGCCCCAACTGTCGATCTGGTAGGAGGCGGCGGTACAGGAGCTACAGCAATTGCAAACATTGGATCTATTGCAGCCTATGACCCAACACCATTAATGGAAACCTGGGCGAAATCAGACACAAAACCAGGAGTCTTCGAGACTGGGCAAGACCGGATGCTTATTCCGCAGTATTACTACAACTCGGCCTATAACGATAGTTTCCCGGCTGATTCAAGAGCTTTCGTGACCTTGGCTGACTTGGAGAAATCCTTCTTTAATGGACCTCTGACCGGACTGACTGTCACAAACGGAGGCAGTGGTTACACAACAGCCTCAGTGACCATTACCGGTGGAGGTGGTTCTGGAGCGACAGCTGATGCAACCATCACGGCAGGGGTTATCACTGGCTTAGTCCTGACCAATCCCGGCACGAATTACTCGACCCAACCAACTGTATCCATTATTGGCGACGGCACTGGGGCGACTGCGACCGCCGATCCGATCACGATCTGGATGGAGAATAAAGCCATTCAGGATGAGATGGGTGAATCCTTCGACGAGTATGGTCGTATGAGCGGCTTCCTCGGACTGGAATTACCGTTTACAATGGCGGGTCAACAAAACTTTGTCCTGTATCCTCACCTGGCTCCTCCCACAGAGCTTGTCATGCCAAGCGATCTCGATGCCACTCAACTCGGATCGTTGGAAGATGGCACTCAAATCTGGAAGATCACCCATAATGGTGTGGACACTCACCCCATCCATGTTCATCTGTTCAATGTGCAAATAATCAACAGAATGGCCTGGGATGGTCAACTCCTGGAAATCCATCCGACTGAATATGGATGGAAAGAAACTTTCCGGGTTCATCCCTTACAACACACTGTGGTCGCATTCAGACCTACACTGCCTACACAACCATTTGAGGTTCCGAACAGCATCCGTCTGATCGACCCGACGATGCCGGAAGGCTATCCAGTCGAAGGCGGTCCTTTGCCCATCTTGGATCCAAGTGGCGAGTTGGCACCTGTGCTGAACCACTATGTTAATCTCGGCTGGGAATACGTCTGGCACTGCCATATCCTCAGCCATGAGGAAATGGACATGATGCGCCCATTAACCTTCGCAGTCCCACCCTATCCTCCTATTGATCTGGAGGTATCCAACATTGGATTTGAAGTTACTCTTAGCTGGACAGATGGATCGAACACAGAAACGGGCTTCACTGTCATGCGAGCAGAAACTCCGGATGGTCCCTGGACTCCGATTGCTACTGTTCCCGCAGTTGTTGGTAAGGGTACAGTTCTGCAATACGTAGATGATCTCAGTGGTACCGGAACTGGAACTTACTATTACCAAGTAGTGGCTGCCAATGTGATTGGAGACACGGTTGTTTATCCCGCTCCTTCAATAAGATTCCCCACCTTGGAGGTCAAGTCTAACCCGACCAATACGGTAACGATCACGGTCCCATAAACAATTCAACCTCTGCCAGGTTAGCATGCTATACCTGGCAGAGATCAAAGAGAAGACTGCCTTGTTATCAAGGCAGTCTTTGATTTTTAATTACAACAAAATGACTGCTCCTTATCCTGGAGTAGTTCGCGGTTTACCCCCAATGTGGTTGACCAGTCTGCGTAAAAAAAGGCCCTTTCCCCGTCAGTGAAGCTGCATTATGGATATGCGCCAGTTGCAACTGAAGTCTTCACTTGAATGAGGAATGTATATGTCAGGTAAAGGTAAAACTGATCAAAGCTTCAGGTCATAGAGCTCGCAAGTCATTTGTGAGTGCAGGTTGCAGATCGAAGGATGGAGTTACTGAAGTTTGTCTAGCCGATGGCGGCTGATATATAAGGAAATCGCAGATTGTTAAAAGTCTGCGATTACAGAAATTGCGCAGTGTTGATTTCCCATCAAATACGGGCTTGGCTAGCGGGAAATACCTTGTTTCTCCTTGATCCAGAGTTCGCCGATATAAAATGGGAACATCATTTCATTATCACGCTGTTCAAGGATCATGCTTTCCCAATAATGCTGTCCCTCATAACCCACAACTGCAACCACACGTGTGACATAACCAGGAGGAGCAATTACCGTGTCTTTCCAACCATTTTCCCATGCCTCCGGTTTTTCAGCCTCTCCGGTAACAAAATCTTCCCACTCCGGTGGTTGAAGGTCTTCACCTAATAAGTATTTTTCCTGCGCGGAGATGAAACCAAATTGGTCAAAAGGTACTCTTTCGATAACTTGGAATTGGTCAATATGAATATGCATAGGATGAGCGATGGAAGTCAGATTGATCAGGTTCCAAATAACTGTGTCATCGATATCCGGGTTTTCCGTTACAAGATCGGTGATCTTTTTAGGACCATCAACGGGTGTGCCCAGACTTGATTTAAAATGAAGACCTTCAAAATTTGAAATCTGTTCATGAAGAGTGAGGTCGCGCTCTGGTTGTATAGTAGAGAGGGGTTGAATAACCGGTAATTCAGTGGGGATAGAGCCGGCGTTACCCGCCTCTGTCAGATTCACCACTAAAAATTTCATGACCTGACCGGTGGTTTCAGGGTTGGCAAGGTCTTGTTCATCTATTGGCAGGCTCGTAAAAAGGTTGTCGCTACCCTGATTGAGCATGATAATTTCTTCTCCGGGATTAAAAGCCGAAAAATCTACGATCACATCAGCCCGCTCTCCAGGACCTAACAAAATCTGATCAAGTTCAACCGGTTTGCCAGACAGGAAACCGCCATCGCCACCAATCACGGTGAAACCCAGCTCCTGGTCAAAATCGAGCAGCAAAAAGCGGGAATTACTTCCATTTAGCAAACGAAATCTATATAGTCGGGGCTCGACTTCCAGATAGGGCCAGGTATTGCCGTTGACCAGCATGGTATCACCAAAGAAACTGGGGTGCCATCTTGCTGGGATGTTCGTGTCCGGCATGAATGCGCCCTGGTAGCCTTCATAGGACCTACGGCTTTGAGGATAATAGAGGGATCCGTCTTCGTTAAAACTTTTATCCTGGATGGCGAGGGGAATGTCATAATAACTGGTTCCTGGTGGATCTCCGGCTTGGGGTGAAGGACCGGGCAAGTCCAGGCTGGCTTCGACGTCATCACGTACCAACCAGAAACCGGACAGCCCTGCATAGATATTTAGACGGCTGATGCCCATGGTATTGTCGTGGTACCAGAGTGTGGAAGCTAACTGGTCGTTTCGGTAATCATATTGGGCTGTACCCGAGGGCGGTAATTCCGGGTCATCGGGGTCGACGGGATCCACGTAGGGATCCGTCGCCGTGGTGTACATGAAACCTTCCAGGTAGTAATCAATTGGAATGTCCGAAGCAATTGGCAAAAACCAAGCTTCAGGGGCACCGTCACTATGGTCATACACACGTGCACCAGTGACATGCGTTACGATTGGCACTGGTCCGAGGTAGAGTTTCGAATCTAACACAGGAATACGATCAGGGAAAGCCCAATCGATTGTTTGGTCGATCGGTAGAAAATGGGGAATAAAGCGGGGTGCTTCGCTTTCCGGGTCATCCACGAGGTGATTGAACCAGCGAACTCTGACCATCTCATCTCTTTGAGCCTGGATGGTGTTAGCTGGATAATGAAAGGATGATTCCACACCAGCCGAGGGAAGCGGATCGCCTTTTACTCCATAACCCCAGACCGTGGTCAGTGGAAAGCCCTGAGGCAAGATCTGTTGCTCAAATTGACGCACAGCAATTTCGTAACTGGTCAACTTGCCCTCGTTGGCTGGTTGGGAAACCGGCGGGATGATAAGGGTTTGATCATCAAATTGACGTTTCCCTGGTTCATCGTCAGTTAAATTACCCTGTCTGACGGGTTGCATAAGCGGTGGGATGTAGAGCGGTTGTTGGTATTTGGGGATGCTCAACGGGTCAAGCCGGGCAACTGTTGGTAAATCTTCGATTTCCGTATTGGGATCGACTTCGCCATCAAGCGTAGCAGTTATTGCGTCTATATCGTCGTTTTGTTTTTTGTCTGCGCAAAAAGCAAGGATTAACGCAAGCAAAATTCCCAAAGCAATAAATATAAATATTTTTGATCGTTTAGTTAGATTTTTTAAGGTCATCGTTGGCCTTTTCGCAAGTCCTTATTAATTATGAGAATTATTAGAAATATCAGACGCAATGGATCCATTCGCCATGAAGATACTGCGAGTGCCACTGGTAGTGATTTCACCAGTGTGGGTAACAAGCAATACGGTGATGCCTTTGTTTTGGTGGATATCATGGAAAATATCCATAATTTCTTTTGCCGTTTGCTCATCCAGGTTGCTGGTAGGCTCATCTGCCAGAAGCAATTCGGGTTCATTGATCAGTGCACGCGCAATTACAACCCGCTGCTGCTGTCCTGCTGAAAGTTGGCGGGGATATGCTGCGGCTTTGTCCGTGAGACCTACAATTTCAAGCAGACGCATTGCGCGGTCTATATCAGACTGAGTCGTTTTTTTCTGGGAAAAAATGGTTGGTAAAACGACATTTTCAACTGTATTCAAAGACTGGAGCAAACTTGGAAATTGGAATACAAAACCCATTTTCTGGTTACGTAAGGCTGAGCGATCTGCGTCCGAGAGTTCCCATAAGTCTACGCCATCGATGAACACTTGCCCTTTTGTGGGCTCTGCCAACCCGGCGATCAGGTTTAAAAGGGTCGTCTTTCCCGAACCAGAGCGCCCGGTTATCACTACAAATTCTTTTGAGACAATATCCAGGCTCACTTCATCTACGGCATTAACTGTTTTCTGTTTCTTCTGTTCATAAATTTTGCTTAGTTCATTTAGTTTGATCATCTGATTATTCCTTTATTGAAGTGCTGGGTTCCTGGTTGGATATTCTAAGAATTGGAATTAATGTTGCCAGAAAGACGCTGGCAAGGCTCAAGCTCACAACAATCAACATAAGCAAGAGAAGCTCGCCAATATTTGGAATGTAAATTGGGACTTCCAGAATATTCATGATCAGGTTGCGAAACAGCGTAATTACCGCGATAGCAAAGATTATCCCGACCAATGAGCCGCCAATGGTTAGCAGGGAACTTTCTAAAAGTAGAGTCTTGATTACATCGGTGCGGTTAGCACCTAGCACGCGCAAGACGCCAATTTCCTGGGTTCTGGATGAGATTGCTGTGGAAGTAACAAATCCAATTAAAACAAGTGCCATGACCCAGGCAATGATTGATAGGGAGGTCACGCTATTAACAAGCGAGTCCACCCGTTCACGTTGCTCGCGAAACAAGTTTGCACTGGTGATAGCGTTGATTCCCGGGATCGAGGCTTCAATTTCCTGGGCTACCAGGAAGGGATCAGCAGTATCTTCCAACCGGACAAGGGCTGTTGAGATGGCATTTGGATTAATGATCAATTCGCGCTCAGCTTGCATGGGAGAATGCCTGGCGATATCCATCGCGGTTTCATAAGTGAAAAACAGACTTTGATCCAGGCCACTACCTGTCGGTTCCAGATTACCGAGCAGCTCGATCGAATAACCATAAACAAGAATGTCATCACGCCCTTCAGAATCGGAAATATAAACACCACCAATGGCTTCGCCAAGCGTGAGTTCTCTGCCCAGGTTTTCTTCCATCCAGGGATGAACAGTAAAATCTGTTGCCGGGTCATACGCAACCATAAACATATCGGAAACCGAGCAGCAAGAAGCTCCCCGCATGGTTGAGAGAAACAATTGCGGTGAGACAATCGCAACCCCATCCATTGCGGCTATTTCCTCAACGATATCACGATCCATCCAAATATCGACAGGCACCCCCATCAAAAATGCTTGTTCAACAATGGTCTGGTTACCAGAGGGGATGACGGTGATATCAGCACCAAGGCGTTCAGTGACCTTCTGCATACTTTCTTGTGAACCGTTGATAACCAGTGTGGCACCAATAATGAATGCCACAACCAGACCTGCACAAATAGCAACTATCCAACTTCTGAATGCGTTGTCTTCAATATTCTTTAATGCCAGGCGAAATAAATTCATTTGATCCTCATTTTTTACCCTCTTAGCGCGACTGCAGGGTCCTTCCGATTGACAACCCAAACAGGATATAGCGATGCCAGGGTCACAGATAGAAACGCGATAATTAGGGACAATAAAAACAAGCCAGCATAAATCTGTGGGGAGGGATTACTTAGGGTTAAGTTAACACGTTGTGCAATTTGGTCGATAAAAAAATAGCCAATTAGCAGGCTAGCCAGAAAACCAAAAACACCGCCTGCCAGGGCGAGCAGTTGTCCTTCCCGTAAGATGAAACCCAGAAGGAACTGGCGTGTTGAGCCTAAAACCCGCAGAACGCCCCATTCTTGTTTGCGTTCATTTACGGTTATGGTAAATATTAAACCAATACAAAAGGTGGCAACTGACATAGTCAGTGCAAATATGAGCGGCAACCTGTTTAGAAGGTTGCTCATTTGATCCCGTCCTAATTGGAAAAAGTTAGCCGCTTCGAAAGAAGTCACACCTTGAACATCACCCAGAATCTGGTTTGAAACCTTCTGCACATTAAAAGCCGGCAGTACATTGACCATAATGACCGGCACATAATTGGCTTCGAGCCCGGCTTCTACCTTTTTCAGGCCGTTGAAACTATCTGCCAGAATCCTGGCAGTCTCAAAGGAGACATAGATCGTTTGGTCGAGCGTGGTTCCTGTTTCTGCAAGCTGATCGACCAGGACGAGCTCGTTTCCAGCCATTTCGATGGTTCCTTGACCTTCTGGCAACCTAATGGCACTTCCGGCGTAGGCTTCACCAATGTTCAGCCTTTGATTATCAGATTTAACCAACCAGGGCTGTACGGTAAAATCGGAGGCCAACTCAATAGCAGAGAGGTACAAGACAGGTTGAGAACTGTAAGGGCTGTTGTTGGCAGTGAACAAACGTACCTGGGGTGAGATCGATTCAACCCCCGGAATGACAGCAATTTCAGTCAACAAACGGTTTAGGTCTAAATTACCAGGCTGCAAATAGGCATAGCTGCTCGACCTGGGGACAACTACAATATCTGCTGCCATGGTGTCCATAGCTTTCAGGCTGGATTCAAGATTATCTCGCACGGTTTGAAGAACCAGAGTTGTCCAAAAGGCTGCGATGACAACAAGGGCAATAAACAGGAATGCCAATCCACTTCTGAATGGCCTGCTCCTGATATTATTCAGCGCAAAACGGAACAGGTTCATAAGTGGATTGGTGTCCTTTCAGTTGATCATCTTATTTTAGACGACAGGTGCAACGATATCAGTTTTTCTTGAGGAAACGATCATGATAATCAGGCTTACCACGATCACTAAACCACCAGCCAAAAGCAAAGCCGGTTGCATGGTCGATTTACAAACCATGTCATCCATTCCACAAACCCCGATTAAATAAGTCGGAAGTAGCATAGTGGATATACCAGAAACAAGCCCCAAGACACCCAGTGATACCCGGGTCTCTTTGGTCTTCGAGAGTAAAAGTAAAAATCCTGTTACCAGGAGGTTAGCCCCTACTACGATTTCAGCCCGAGCAGACCAATGACACTTCATGGGAATTGTGCGCCCATCTTCAAGTACGATCGACCTGCCATGGGATTCGCAATCGAAAAATTGCGGGAAGATAGCGATAAACAGCGCCAGAATGATAAGAATTACAGACCAGGCTTTCATTAGAATCTCTCCTTTCTTTCTTTGAACGGAACCTTTATATTTCTATTCTAATCTCATAAAATGAGTTTGCAGTTGGTATAAATTTGGTTAAATTTGTATATGTTGACGAGAGAATAACAATCGATTGGCACCAGTGATTGGTTTGTGAAATATTTGACATAAAGAAGCCATTAACTCTGCCGGTTTTTTTGATATCGGGTACAATTCAGGAGGTGAGGTTCCATTTCTTGGAGGCTCATGTTAATGTTGGAAAATTATAGAGACAATAGTCCTATTACAAAATAGAGGAGAATAAATATGAAACGTGAAATGGTAATGACTGATGCCAATGAAGCAACCGCCCATGTGGCATACAGGCTAAACGAAGTAATCGCGATCTACCCAATTACGCCGTCATCCGGTATGGGTGAGTTTGCTGACCAATGGGCAGCAGAAGGCATTCCTAACATTTGGGGCACTATCCCAACGGTTATCGAAATGCAATCTGAAGGTGGCGCTGCAGGTGCTGTCCATGGTGCCCTGCAAGGTGGATCTCTGTCGACGACATTCACCGCCTCACAAGGGCTTTTGCTCATGGTCCCAAACATGTACAAAATTGCTGGTGAACTTTCTCCAGCTGTTTTCCATGTTTCTGCCCGTTCCTTGGCGGCTCAGGCGTTATCCATTTTCGGAGATCATTCTGATGTCATGGCAGTTCGCCAGACTGGCTGGGGTTTGTTAGCAAGTAACTCCCCGCAGGAAGCACAGGACACGGCAGTGATCGCAACCGCAGCAACACTGCGGTCCCGCATTCCGTTTGTTCACTTTTTCGATGGCTTCCGCACCTCTCACGAGATCAACAAAATCGAACGAGTGACAGATGATGATTTGCGTGAAATGATCAATGACCAAATGATTTACGAACATCGTAAACGCGCTCTTTCACCAGACAATCCTTTTATTCGCGGTACTGCCCAAAACCCCGATACCTTCTTCCAGGGTCGTGAGACTGTCAACCGATATTACCCGGAAGCTGTTCGCATTGTCCAGGAAGAGATGGATCGTTTTGGCGAGCTGACCGGTCGTCAATATCACCTGGTGGAATACTATGGTGCCCCGGATGCCGACCGCGTGATCGTCATTATGGGCTCGGGCGCAGAGACTGCCTCCGAAGTTGCCAAATACCTGAACGCTCGCGGCGAAAAGGTTGGGGTTGTAATTGTCCGCCTGTATCGCCCCTTCCCTGTTCAGCAATTTATAAATATAATCCCGGCATCTGTACACAAAATTGCCGTTCTGGATCGTACCAAGGAACCCGGATCTATTGGCGAGCCGCTTTACCAGGATGTTATTAATGCCCTCAACAGTGGTCTGAATGATGGCACTGTTGCTTGCGCATCCATGCCGCTGGTTACTGGTGGACGCTATGGTCTTTCTTCAAAAGATTTCACACCTGCCATGGTCAAGGGCGTTTTTGATGACCTGGCAAAAGACAATCCCAAAGAACACTTTACCATTGGTATCGTGGACGATGTTACCAATTTAAGCCTGGAATACGACCCCAGCTTTGAAATTTTGCCGGATAGTGTTATCCAGGCAATGTTCTTCGGTCTCGGCTCTGATGGTACCGTTGGCGCTAATAAGAACTCGATCAAAATCATTGGTGAGGAAACCCCCAACTTTGCTCAAGGTTACTTTGAGTATGACTCAAAGAAATCCGGCGGCGTGACTGTTTCTCACTTGCGATTTGGTCCTGAGCAGATTAGGGCACCTTATTTCATCTCGGACAACGAAGCCAATTTTGTAGCCTGCCACCAGGTGAGTTTTGTTGATCGTTTCGATCTGCTCAAATATTCCCGCCCTGGTTCAGTCTTCCTGCTCAATACTATTTCAAGCCCCGAAGAAGTTTGGGAGACTCTGCCTGTACAGATGCAGCAAGACATGCTCGCAAAGAAGCTCCAGTTTTACATTATCGACGCATACAAAGTGGCTGAAGCAACTGGAATGGGTAATCGCATCAATACCATTATGCAAACTTGTTTCTTCGCCATCAGTGGTGTATTGCCCAGAGAAGAAGCGATTGATGCAATCAAACACTCTATTGAAAAGACTTATGGCAAAAAAGGCGAGAAAGTAGTTCAGATGAACTTCAACGCAGTCGATCAGGCTGTCGCCAATATGTACAAAGTTGAATATCCACAGCAAATCACAAGCAAGCACCAACGCCGCACACCGGTGCCTGCCAACGCTCCGGTGTTCGTAAAAGAAGTTTTGGGCGAAATGATCGCACGCAATGGCGATAAAATCCCGGTAAGCCAGCTGCCTGATGATGGCACTTATCCCTCAGCAACAACCCAGTGGGAAAAGCGCAATATTGCCTTGGAAATTCCCATCTGGGAACCCGATCTCTGTATTCAGTGCGGACGCTGTTCGTTTGTCTGCCCGCATGCTGCCATCCGCAACAAGGTTTACCCGACAGCATTGCTCGAAAACGCACCAGAAACTTTCAAATCCAAGCCCTCCAACTTCCGTGAGTGGAAAGAAGGCTATTCCTGGACTGTCCAGGTTGCCCCTGAAGATTGTGTCGGTTGCGGACTCTGTGTTGAAAACTGCCCAGGCAAAGACAAGCAGAATCCCGGACGACATGCCATCAATATGGGAGCTCAACCTCCTGTTCACGACGCTGAAGTTGAGAACTGGGACTTCTTCCTGAATCTGCCACTGCTGCCCCGTGAGGACATTAAGGCGACCAATATTAAAAATTCGCAACAACTTGAACCACTGTTTGAGTTCTCTGGCGCCTGCGCTGGTTGTGGCGAAACTCCTTACGTCAAACTGGCTACACAACTTTTCGGTGATCGAATGATCGTTGCCAATGCGACTGGCTGCTCCTCCATTTATGGCGGCAACCAACCAACCACACCCTGGGCTATCAACCAAAAAGGTAAGGGACCTGCCTGGTCTAACTCCCTGTTTGAAGACAATGCCGAGTTTGGTCTGGGCATGCGATTGTCTGTTGACAAATCGACTGATTTTGCTAAAGAATTAGTCTCCAAAAATGCTGATTTGATTGGGAGAGAGCTTGCGGATGCTTTGCTCAATGCTGATCAAAGCGACGAAGTTGGTCTTAACGAGCAACGCAAGCGTGTCAAACAACTCAAAGAGATCCTCGCTGGCAAGACAGAGAATGATCTCGTTCAGCTGAATAGCCTTGCTGACTACCTGGTCAAGAAGAGTGTCTGGATCATGGGTGGTGACGGTTGGGCGTATGACATCGGTTATGGCGGCCTTGACCACGTTTTAGCTTCCGGGCATAACGTCAACGTTTTGGTATTGGACACAGAAGTTTACTCCAACACTGGCGGTCAGAGCTCCAAGGCAACCCCGCTCGGTGCTGTCGCGAAGTTTGCTGCCAATGGTAAAGAACGCCCCAAGAAAGACCTGGGCATGATTGCCATGACTTATGGAAATATTTATGTTGCCCGGGTTGCTATGGGTGCCAGTGATGCTCAAACACTGAAAGCTTTCAATGAAGCGGATTCCTATGACGGACCATCTCTCATTATTGCTTACTCGCACTGTATCAACCATGGTATCGATATGAAGATGGGTCTTGTGCAGCAAAAATTGGCTGTAAATTCAGGTGCCTGGGTTCTCTATCGTTACGATCCTCGCCTGATGGCCGAAGGCAAGAACCCGCTTCAGCTCGACTCCAAGGCTCCTACAGTAAACGTGGCTGATTACGCTTACAACGAGAACCGCTACCGCATGCTGCTCAGGCAAGATGAGGAACGTGCCGAAGAATTGATGAAGAAGGCTGAAACTGATGCCGATCGGCGCTGGTCGCTCTACTCTCAGATGGCGGAACTGGATTATTCCAGTTACAAAGTTGATCTGAATGAAAACGTAGCGACAGTTGAAGGTAAGGCTACGGCAGAATCTTCCGAAGGTTGGGCTGGACCCAAGGGCACTACACCAAAAGCTGAGCCCTTCTCCGAAAGTGCAACCAAAGAGCCTACCAGTGATCCTTCTGTGAACTCTGGGAATCCACCTGATTTGAACCAGGCTGCCCAGAAAGCAGACGAAGAATTGAAAAGCACCAGACATAACGAATCCAGCTCGAAACTATAGAGCTACAGGATAATAACGGAAAAGGGAGACTTTCTCAGTCTCCCTTTTTGCTTAATTGGATTTATAGTTTAATTGACAGAAACAAACAATTACTGTGGTTGTTTTTGGCTTTTGCCTATAAGACATAATTTCAAATATCTGCCTGCAACATCATCAAATAACGATTCTAACTAAGGTAAAATTGAGGTATGCCCCATAAACGCACTTTTCTGAACGCGTACTATTCCATGAGGGTGGCAAAAAATAAACCATGACAGTAGTAGAAGACATCAAACAACGAATAGACCTGGTTGATATCGTCAGTCAGACGGTAAAACTCAAGCGTACTGGCAAGAACTATATTGGGTTTTGCCCCTTCCACAGCAACACCCGCACGCCGGCTTTTGTTGTTTTTCCTGAGTCTCAAACCTGGCGCTGCTTTGGTCAATGTAACGAAGGTGGTGATCTTTTTGGTTTTGTGATGAAGCGCGACAACCTTGATTTTCAAGAAGCGCTCAAGCAACTCGCCGATAAAGCCGGTGTTACCCTTCGACCTCAAACCCAAGCCGATCAAAAGCATGATCAGGAACGTGAAACCCTGGTAGACATCATGGAAGCTGCTGTTTCCTTTTACCGACAGCAGATGTTGGAAACGAATGCCGGCAAAAAAGCGCTCGATTATCTTCACAAACGAGGTTTGACCGATGAGACCATTAAGACCTGGGGGCTGGGTTATTCACCGGACAGTTGGAGCCTGCTGCTTGACCATTTGCTTGCGAAGGGATACACCCGTGAATTGATCTTACAGGCAGGGATGCTTTCCCAAGGGGATGATGGGCGGGTTTACGATCGTTTTCGGGATCGCCTGATGTTTCCAATCCGGGGGATTTATGGCAAATTGGCTGGCTTTGGCGGTCGGGTATTGAACCCCGATGAAGTTCCAAAGTATCTCAACTCTCCTGCCACTGACTTGTTTGATAAAGGTCGTCTGCTTTATGGTCTTGACCAGGCAAGGGCGAGCATGCGAGCTGAAGGCCAGGCTGTGATCGTGGAAGGTTATATGGATGTGATCGGTTTGCACCAGGCGGGTTTTACCAATGCGGTGTCGCCGATGGGCACAGCGCTCACTGAAGCTCATTTTCAACTGGTCAAAAAGATGACCTCCAACATCATCCTTGCGCTCGACCCGGATGCTGCCGGGCAAAAAGCCACGCTCAGAGGGCTCGAAACTGCCCGAAAAGCAATGGATATGGATGAGCAACTCGACTTTAACTCGCGCGGTTTGCTAAGAATTGAACGTTTTTTTAAAGCTGATATCCGGGTCACAACTTTACCAGATGGCAAAGACCCCGATGAAATTGTTCTTGAAAACCCTGAAACCTGGCGTAAGATCATCGCCAATGCCAAGCCTGTGGTCAACCACGTTATGGATAGCCTGGCAGAAGGGCAAGATCTGACTGACCCGAAAATAAAACGGTCGATCGCAGAGCAGGTGCTACCATTGATTGAGGACGTCGGCAGTACAGTTGAGCGAGAGGGTTACCGCCAGCGTTTGGCGGCAATGCTGCGGCTGGACGCACGTAGTTTGCAGCTGAACACTGCTACGGTCTCGCACGACCGTCGAAAGCGCAATAAAACTGGTGATGAAGCAGAAAACGCGCAGCTGATAAAGCAACCAATGACTCTTTCGGCAAAAAACCGACCTCTTGAAGAATTCATTCTCAAGTATCTCATGCTGGAACCAGAATCACTTTACCTGTTTGACCGCATATTAGCCCAATTTGAATTAGCAGAACTTAACCTGGAAGATTTTCAGGAAGGCGATATGAAACATCTTTTCAATTTAGTTAAGCAAAGCCTTTCCCAAAATGAATATGAGCGCTCTGATTTTGTGGAAATGAATTTAGGGGATGACTTTGAAATGCCCGAAATTCCAGCAACGGAAGCGGAATCGCTCGCTAACACACAATCAAGGTTGTTTAAGGACCGTTTGCGGAGCATCTTGCGACTTCGCAAGAACAATGTTGAAGACCGACTCAGAGAAATTCACTTTTTACAGAATGAAGCGGAAGAGAAAGCCTATTCCAGCGAAGAAGCAAACTTGATTTACCTCGATTTGATTGAAACCCGCAGAAAGATTGACAGGGCTATGATGAGCCCTGAATCTGGTGGTTCGGGCAAGGTCCATAATATCCCCGGCGTCTATCACACTAACAGGAGCTATGATGGTTCCGGCAAGAAATGATAAAGATGACATACCTGAACAGGAAAATAAAGTCAACCTTGATCTACCCGGAAAGGTCGATGACAGTCTCGAATTTGTTGATGATCCAATTCAACTTTATCTAAAAGATATCGCACAAACACACCTGTTGGATGCAAAGGACGAATTTCACCTTGCGGTGATGATCCAGGCAGGAGAACAGCTTTCACTTTACCAAGATGACGAAGGTAGACTGGATGCTGAAAGTGTTTTCACGGATATGTGTTCGACCTGGAAACAAACAGAGCGCGACTTATTAAGCCTAGAGGCAGATGCCCCGGATATTCGGGAAGTCCTGACCGAAGCGTCATTGATGAGCAAGGAGGGGCTGAGTACAGTTGAATCCTATACGCGAAATTACCTTGATGACCCGCGATGGGGTGTTGACAAACATTGGGAGGTTTTAGCGAGCGATTTACTGCGATTTTTCATGGATGCCTATATTTTGCCCCGGGAGTGGATTAACTATTTGATAGACCAGCTACCCGACAAGCAAACAGTGTGTCTGCAAGATCAAATATTGAACAGCTTGCCTACAAACGTACAACTTGAAGAAAGAGTCAACCAGGTTATCGATGATGCTGTTTGGGCTACCCGGCAATTTGTAGAATACAACCTGCGCCTGGTTGTCAGCATCGCCAAACACTATCGAAATCGTGGAATTGGTATGATGGATCTGATTCAGGAAGGGAATATGGGTCTGTTGAAGGCGATCAAAAAATTTGATCCATCGAAAGGCTTTCGTTTCAGCACTTACGCAACCTGGTGGATCAGGCAGTCTATCAGCCGCTATATTCTTGAAAATGCACGGACCATTCGAATCCCGGTGCATATGGTGGAACAGATCAGCAGGTTGGTCAAGATCCAACATGATTTGGTACAGACACTTGGACGCGAACCAAGCTTTGCGGAAATGGCAGTGAAATCCGGTTTTTTGTCTGAAGAAGATGCCCAGGCGATTACAGATATTGGCGGACGACGGGAATTGGCTGAACCAGCCTTATTGCATCGCTGGGATGAAGCCACGCAAAAAGTTGAGGCGGTTATAAAATCGGCGGAAGAACCAGTTTCGCTGGAGAGCCCGGTTGGTGATACGGAAGACGGTGTTTTGGGGGATTACATCCCGGATCAGGATTCTGAAGAACCCATGGAAGAGCTGCTTCGCGATGCCTTAAGAGATTCGGTCAGGGAAACTTTAGATTCGTTGACTGAACGGCAGCGTGAAGTCTTAGAGTTGCGTTTTGGGTTGGTGGATGGCGTCTATCACTCGCTGGAAGAGGTCAGCCAGCGGTTTGGACTTACACGAGAACGAATCCGTCAAATTGAATCCTCTGCGCTTCGCCGCTTGCGAGACCCATCACGCAGTAATCCTTTGCAGGATTTTATGGATAGGGATTGACATTATTGAGGATTTTTTGTGTTTATGGTGGTCTGGTGTATCTGTACCAAAATCTGATGTACTGATTATCGAAATTATTTCATAAGTTACTATTGAAAAGCAAAATAATATGAATAACATCACTTTCTTTTCTGATGCTCGAGCATTTGTTGATCGCACTTTGCCAGATCTTTCCGGAGATGAAACTCGAAACAACTTGATCCTGGGTTTGGCACTTCGATTAAAAGAAGACCCTCATGCCTATACTGAGCAGGACCCTTTGATGGCAGTTGTGTCTGACGAGAGTGGTAAAAACCTCGCGATAGCAATCATGACCCCGCCTTTTCCAATCATCATTCAAAGCGAACCGCTGCACCTGGAAGCACTTGAGACTCTCGCAGATGCTCTTCTGAAAAATGGATGGTACCTTCCGGGGGTCAATGGTGTTTCTGAAGTCAGTGATGCCTTTGCCCAAATCTGGGAAAGGAAGACTGGACAGAAAGTAGGGCTTTTGATGAGTTTACGTGCCTATGAATTGCGGAAGGTTGCAGATCTTGAGTATCCCTCTGGTGGTATGCGCATAGCAGAAGAAAAGGATGCTCAAAAAGTGGCAGAGATGCATAACGCAATGCGGCAAGAATTGGTAGCCCAGCCAGGGAATGCTGCCACGGTAGAAAGCGCATTGAAGACTATTCGACAGCAACGCACCTTTTTCTGGGTAGTGGATGGAGAGGTTGTCAGCATCACCAACGCGGTCCGGCCACAAATCAAGGGTATCTGCATCAGTGGAGTCTATACCCCGCCTGAGTTTCGAAGGAAAGGTTATGCCCGTGCATTGGTTGCAGAAGTTTCCAAAGAAATGCTTTCCAGTGGCTTTGAACTGACCAATCTCTTTACTGATCTGGCTAATCCGACCAGTAATAAGATTTACCAGGAAGTCGGTTATGAAGCGGTTTGTGATTACCGTCAATATTCGTTTGGGTAGGCTTTCTTGCGTTTATGGAAGCAAAAGAGGTTGGCATTGCCAACCTCTTGAACTTCAGTAAAATCGACCTTCTATTCTTCGTGCTTCAGTTCTCTCTGGCGAGCATCCATAACTTCCTGTGCCAGATGGGAGGGAACCAGGTCATAATGGTCAAATTCCATCGAGAAGGTCCCGCGACCACCGGTCATGGAGCGTAAGTTGGTGGTATAGCGCATCATTTCTGACAAGGGCACTTCGGCAGTGATCGTTGAGCGACCACGGTCTGAGTTCATGCCCTGAACGCGAGCTCGGCGGGTGTTCAGATCGCCCATGATATCACCCATGTTTGCCTCAGGCATGTGAACAGTCACTTTCATGATCGGTTCGTAAAGCACTGGATTGGCATCTTTGAATGCAATTTTGAAGGCTTCACGACCAGCAATTTCGAAAGCGACAGGCTTGGAGTCAACGGGGTGCTCTTTGCCATCAAAGACTGAGACGCCTACATTGTGAATCGGATAACCGGCGACAACGCCTTCTTTCATTACGTTACGGATACCTTTTTCAATCGGACTCATATAGTTGTTGGAGATTGCGCCGCCAAAGACATCATTGCTAAAAGTGAATTCTTCACCCTGGATGGGGAAAACTTTAAGATGGACTTCGCCAAATTGCCCGGAACCACCAGTTTGTTTCTTGTGACGATACATGGCGCTGGCTTCCTTGGTGATGTGCTCTTCGTAAGGCACCTTGGGTTCATGCAAATCAAGGTTGAGCTGGAATTTTTGCTCAGCGCGCTTTACTGCCACGTCAATGTGCTGGTCGCCCATACCAAAGATCAGTGTTTGGTGGGTGGCAGCTTCCATATCCCATGAGAAAGTCATGTCTTCTTCTGCCAAGCGATTGAGAGTTTGGCTCATCTTTGCAGCGTCAGATTGAGTCTTGGGGGTGATAGCAACCCGATAGAGCGGGTTGGGATATGAAGGTGCCGGCAGGATCAAGCTGTGTTCTTTGCTGGTCAACGTATCACCAGTTGTGGTAACGCTCAACTTGGCGACAGCACCAATATCACCGCTGTGAATAACAGCTACTGGTTGCATATCTTTTCCATAGGGAACCTGAACACCAGCCAGGCGCTCTTCTTCGCCTTTATTTGCGTTCCAAACCCTGGTATCGGAATTCATGGTACCGGAATAAACCCGGAAAAAGGTCTGACGACCCACGAATGGGTCAGCAGTTGTTTTCCACACGTAGGCGGCAAGCGGTCCGGAGTCATCGATCTTCAATTCCACATCACCTTTGGGTGATTTTGCAGTCACAGCCGGGAGTTCTGCGGGGCTGGGTGCCAGCGCTAACAGGGCGTCCATCAGTGGGGCAATGCCGATCATGCGACCACCAGCAGCGACTAAAACGGGGATAATGTTGCTTTCCTGGATAGCTTTACGCAATCCTTGCAGAATTTCTTCGGAAGTCAGATCGCCATTTTCAAAATATTTTTCCAGCAAGCTGTCTTCGCCTTCAGCGGCAGCTTCCACCAAAACCATGCGAGCTTCTTCAACTTCGTCTTTCATCTCAGCCGGAATTTCGGTAGCAGTTTTGCCGTCGCCTTTGTAGGCTTTCATCGTAACCAGGTCAATTACACCCTGGAAATCGGCTTTTTCACCCCAAGGCAGTTGCATCGGGATCAAACGCACGTCGTCCAGAACAGTTCGAACGGATTGGAACGCTTTTTCATAACTTGCGTTATCCCGGTCCATTTTATTGATGATCATGATCCTTGGTATGTTAAATTTAGCAGCCAGATCAAGGGCGGTTTCAGTGCCAACTTCGAGACCACCAACGGAATCAACCAGGATCAAGGCGCAATCCGCAACACGCATTGCAGAGACAACTTCACCGACAAAATCAGTATAACCAGGGGTATCAAGGAAATTGAATTTAATGTTTTTGTAAATTACAGGCAAAACCGAAGTAAAGAGCGAAATATTGCGGCGCTTTTCTTCATCATCGAAGTCAGAGACTGTTGTGCCGTCTTCGACGCTGCCGATTCGGGTGGTAGCTCCAGTAAAATTTAGTAAATTCTCTACGAGAAGCGTCTTGCCGGAATTGCTGTGTGAAGCAAGAACGATGTTGCGAATATTAGTAGTTGAGAATTCTTTCATTTTTTTAGACCTTCCTATTGTCTGGCATGGAACTCCACGCGTAAATTAAGCATTACGGCGATTTAACGCCGACTTTTTATTATATCAAAAATCTACATGATGTGAGGAAATTAAATAACTCCGAGCAGTTGTCGAATGTGGTCGATGTGGTCGCGCCGGTGCCAGAGGATGCGGCGTACCAGTTTGCGAGCTGACCAGCGCTCCTGGGCGTACTCAGTTGTGCTCGAATTATCCACCAATGTTGGCAGGGTGCTGACTACAGAATCGTAGCTTTGGGTTAAGACAGAAATCGGATCCGTATCTTGCGGGATATCAGCTGTTGGCAGACCTAAATTTTGCAGGTACCAGAGTTCTGCGAACGCCAGGTGACGCACAATTCCAAGGATACTCCAGCGCTCACCCTCCTTGATTTGGTTTAGTTTCTCTTTATCAACAAATTCGATCCCAGCCAGCAATTCTTCCTGCTGCCAGTGCAGAACCTGTAGTGCCTGGTCAATTTCCGGGCGGGTTAGTGGGCGCAGATCGTCCTCAAAGAAGGCATTGATTTCGAATTCCTCTCCCTGGAGAAAGATGCGAGTGACCGTGAAAGTCTCGTCAACATGGAGATCCAATCCATCCAATTGAAACCAAGGCTGGTCTGTGTGGAGCCTGATCCAATAGTCAAATTCCAGCAGGTTTCGAGGTAAAGTGAGCAAGGCTTCTGCTTCATCAGCGCCATACGCAAAACAGCCGGGAAAGTCCAGTGCCCAGGCGGTGTAGCGCTTGCCTGGGTCTTCTTCCATACCAACTCGGATCAGCATTATTTGTCCTATCCGAAGAATAAGGGCAAGTGCCCCAGTGAGAGGATATCGCGCCATTCAGCCCGGTCGCCCTCGGTGAGAATGCCAACTTCACGCGCGGTGATTGCGCCGGCTTTGTCTATTACCAGGTGCAT
>CAZYIJ010000011.1:0-24159 GCA_964647425.1 uncultured Anaerolineaceae bacterium | reverse complement strand
CGCACGTTCTTGCGCTGGATATGTCCCGGCTGAGCCCCAAGGGGTATCACCCCGCTTTTATGCTGCATCCTGAAGAATGTATCGCTTGTGGAATTTGCGCCGTAGTTTGCCCGGACGCGGCAATCACGGTCTACAAAGGCACTCCACCTGCAAAAGAAGGAGATGGTGAATAATGGCACTCGAACTGATCAAAGGAAATGTCGCCGTAGCTGAAACCGCGATCCGGGTCGGACTGGTTTCCTACTTCGGATACCCCATCACTCCTCAAACAGAACTTTTGGAACATCTTTCTGCTCGCATGCCGGAACTCGGCAGGGCATTTGTTCAGGCTGAAAGCGAACTCGGCGCGATCAACATGGTGTACGGCGCCGCTTGCGCAGGTTTGCGCACCATGACCTCAAGCTCCAGCCCCGGTGTCAGCCTTATGCAGGAGGGCATCTCTTATATCTCAGGCACAGAACTTCCCGCAGTGATTGTCAATGTTGTTCGCGGTGGTCCGGGTCTGGGCAATATTGCCCCCTCGCAAGCGGATTATACGCAGATGGTACATGGCGGTGGGCACGGAGAATATCACTTAATAGTGCTGGCACCTGCCTCGGTGCAAGAAGCAGTTGATCTGACCGGTTTGGCTTTTGATTTGGCAGAAAAATATCGTATGGTAGCCTGCATCCTGATGGATGGTTACCTGGGACAAATGATGGAACCGGTTGAATTACCACCTTTTGCACCGCTTCGCACTGAAGCACCTTCCTGGGCAGTTGGCGCGAAACACCCTGAGGGTGAACGCGCGGTCCTGACTTCGATCAACATCGACCCACCCATGCAAGAAAAATTCAATGTAAAAATGATGTCTCGCTGGCAGCAGGTTGAGAAAGAAGAGGTTCGTTACAAAGGTTATTACCTTGACGACGCCGAATACGTTGTTGTCGGATATGGAACTGCTGGCAGAATCGCTCTGACCGCCGTCCGGGCTGCCAGGGCGAAAGGAATCAAGGTTGGTCTTTTGCGCCCAATCACCGTTTCTCCTTTCCCGGTAGAGATATTGGATCAAATGGTCCCCGGCAAAAAGGGATTCCTGGTAGTTGAAATGAACAATGGTCAAATGCTCGATGATGTTTCGGCAATTGTGGCCAAGCGTGTACCGCTTCATTTCTATGGTCGGATGGGCGGCATGGTGCCTTACCCGGATGAGATCTATGCTGCAATTGAAGAAATGATTCACGCTGACTATGATGTCAACCGGGATGCCCGTGGGGCTTGGTTGGCAAAGATGCGCGAATTCGTTGGAACAGGAGCCTAAGATGCTTGATACAGACGTGAAATTAATCTACGAACGCCCGCATGGTTTCACAGATGTCACCACCCACTATTGTCCGGGTTGTACCCACGGCGTGGCACATCGCTTGATCGCTGAAGTTTTAGAAGAAATGGGCGAGTTGAACAACACCATTGGTGTAGCGCCAGTTGGCTGCTCTGTTTTTGCCTATAACTATTTCGATTTTGACTTTGTTGAAGCCGCCCACGGTCGCGCGCCAGCGATGGCGACCGGTATAAAACGCACACTGCCTGACAAAATGGTTTTCACCTATCAAGGTGATGGCGACCTGGCTTCCATGGGAATGGGCGAGATTGTCGCTGCCGCTGCCCGTGGAGAGCAAATAACGGTCATTTTTATCAATAACACAAACTACGGGATGACTGGTGGTCAGATGGCACCAACAACGCTCCCTGGTCAGAAAACCAGCTCTTCTCCGCTTGGTCGCGATGTTGAAACCCAGGGCTATCCCATCCGGACCGCTGAGTTGATGTCAGCCCTTGATGGTGCTTCATTTGTAGTTCGGCGCAGCTTGCACGATGCGCGCAACATTCGCAGTGCCAAGAAAGCCATTCGCACTGCTTTTGAAGTGCAAAAACAAGGGTTGGGTTTCTCATTTATCGAGTTGCTCTCAACTTGCCCAACTAACTGGGGGCTGACTCCGGTAAAGGCGCGGGAATGGTTGAAGGAATATATGATCCCCCAATATCCCATCAGCGATTTCAAAGTTTCATCCGCTGTTGAAGAACTGATAAAAGGAGGCTAAACGATGCAATCAGAAGTAATCATCTCTGGGTTTGGTGGTCAGGGTACGCTGTATGCTGGCCAGGTTTATGCCTATGCGGGAATGGATGAAGGTAAACATGTTACCTGGTTACCTTCTTATGGTCCCGAAATGCGCGGCGGCACCGCCAACTGCACGGTTGTGATTTCTGACGAAGAAATCGGTTCACCAAGTGCGCTGCACCCCCGTGCTGTCATTGCTCTTAATTTGCCCTCTTTGGACAAGTACGAACCACTGGTTGCTCCTGGCGGTTTCTTGATTGTCAATCAATCGATGGTCAACCGCGAACCAACCCGCACAGACATTCACTGGTTGACGATTCCGGCGAACGATATAGCCCGGGAGCTCGGCAACGAGCGCGCTGCCAATATGGTCTTGTTAGGCGCTTTAGAAGGCAACATGAAAGCTTTGCCCGATGGTGCCCTGGAACGTGCCCTGGCAGCCCATACAGCTGAAAGGTTGAAGAAATTTATTAGCTTGAATATTGAAGCTCTACACCGAGGCGCAGAATACAAGGTTGATTAGGCTGAGAATAATTGAGTTTAGACCCGAAGAAACCAATTCTTCGGGTCTTTTTTTACTTTTTCCAATAAGAAGAATAAATCTAGTTTTTTGAATCGATTGGTTGAGCGGGCAACTATTGAAACTTAAAAAACACTATACTCGCAAAAAAATGTTTTCTAAGATCAGATCACAAATGGTTCAACTCGCTTCCAGACCAAGGTAACATCTCCGCGCAATGAATTTCTTATGGTGCAGATTCAACCCACTACTGCCTTCAGGTTGAACTCAGGTGAGTATAATTAGTGAGTTTCGAAATGAGGAATATGATAAAAACGCAAGGTTTGACCAAAATTTTCAAGATTGGCAAAAAAGAAGAAACCGAGCTTGTTGCAGTGGATGATTTAACGCTGGAAGTGCAGCGGGGGCAGGTTTTTGGCTTTTTGGGGCCCAACGGTGCTGGCAAAACAACGACCGTGCGTATGCTGACAGGTTTGATACGTCCCAGTTCTGGCAGCGCCCAGGTTGCTGGTTTTGAGCTTGGGAAACAGGACACTGAAATTCGCCGGAATGTGGGCATTCTGACTGAATCCCCAGGCATGTATGAGCGCCTCTCAGCCGAGAAAAATCTGACCATATTCGCGAATCTATATGATGTGCCAGATATTGACAAATCGGTGAACAAGTACCTGAGCATGTTGGGTCTATGGGAACGCCGGCATGACGCGGTTGGCAGTTTTTCAAAGGGCATGCGCCAAAAACTGGCAGTTGCCCGCGCGCTGGTCCATGAACCAAAAATCCTATTCCTGGATGAACCCACTACCGGATTGGACCCCGAAGCTTCAAAAACAGTCCGCGATTTTGTGGAAGAACTGAAAAGCGAAGGACGCACCATTTTTATGACCACTCACAATCTGGATGAAGCGGAGCGGTTGTGTGATCGGGTGGGTATTTTTCAACAGAGGCTGCTCACGCTGGATAGTCCTGCCAACTTACGTGAAAAGATGTATGGTCGCAGAGTGGTTTTCCATCTCCGGGAACTGCAGCCTGCCTGGGTGCAACTGGTTGCCAATATCCCTGGTACTGGGGAAGTTGAAACGGTAGATAACAAACTGGTGGTATCACTGAATGATCCGGAAGAAAGCAACCCAAAAATTGTAAACGCGCTGGTCACAGCAGGAGCACAGATTCAATTTGTGGGCGAGATTCGACACAGCCTGGAGCAAATTTATCTGGAAATGGTCAAATCAAGTGAAAGTGGGCAGAAATGAAACACATTCGAACGATAATCAACAAAGAATGGTCGGAGGTGTTTAAAAATCGTTGGGTGATCACGACCATGACGATGCTGCCCATGCTGTTTACAGCTCTTCCGCTGGTGATGCTTTATATGACCGGAGGCAGCGATGTTTCGGCTGGTATCAGCGCGGAAAGCAGTGGCTTACCTGCGGGATTCGCGGCTGGCTGCGTGGGATTAAGCGCATCTGACTGCATGCAGATTTACATGCTCAACCAGTTTATGCTGATGTTCATGATGATGCCGCTGATGATCCCAACTACGATTGCCGCATACAGCATTGTTGGAGAGAAAACCACTCGCAGCCTGGAACCACTGTTAGCGACACCGATTACGACAATCGAGTTGCTGGCTGGGAAAGGTCTGGCTGCAGTAATACCTGGAATATTGATCTCTTATGCTGCTTTTGGTGTTTTCATCATTGGCAGTCTTTTGATTGGTCTCAGCCCGGCTGTGATTGGTTACATATTAGGTCCGACCTGGATCGTGGGGGTCTTGGTTTTAGGACCAATCCTTTCAGTTATAGCAACGATCTTTGCAATCTATGTCTCCTCCAAGGTCAGTGACCCTCGCGTAGCGGAGCAACTTTCCGGGATGGTGATTTTGCCGCTGATGCTGGTGCTTTTCGCAGCATTAGCTGGGAAAATTGTTATCAATATCTGGTTCATGCTGATCGCGATAGCAGTATGCCTGCTTGTAGCCTTTGGAATGCTGCATTTGGGGATAATAATTTTTGACCGTGAAAATATTCTTACAAAATGGAAGTAATTAGATGAAAAAGACGCATTATTTGATCGGAATTTTTCTTGTTTTAGCGCTTGCACTGGTGTTTTCAGAAGCACAAGCGCAAGAACAATCGCAGTGGATTTTGAAACTTACCCGCAACTTTGGCTATGGATCCGGTTCGGACATCCAGGGGAATATGACGTTGTCCCTTGGAGGAGATTTGAGCCCAATCACCAAGGTTGTTTACTATATCGACGATGAGCTCATGGCTGAGGTCTCGCAAAATCCGTTCAAATTACCTTTCAACACAGATGACTATCAGCCCGGTGTTCACGAAATGAGGGCAGAAATTACAAGCAATGATGGCAAGGTTATGCCTGCCGGACCGATTGTGTATAACTTCTTGAGCGCCATTGACGCAGGGGGAAAAACCACCACAATGATTGTCGTAATACTTGGCATCACCGCGGCAGCGATGGGGCTGAGTTGGTTGATTTCCTCCAGGCAAAAAGACAGCGGTGTCATGACGGCGGGCATACACGGTTTGGCAGTCTGCAATAGGTGTGGCAAGACCTTTCCACGATCGTTCTTTGGAATGAATATGGTAATAGGGAAGTTTGAAAGATGCCCTCATTGCGGTAAGTGGCAGATAACCCGACGAGCCAGCCCGCTGGAAATTGAGTGGGCTAATGAAAGAAACCAACCGGAAGAACCTGAAAGGATCGTAGAAAAACCGGAAGAGGACGACTTGGACGAAAGCCGGTTTATTGATTTGTAGTCAACCTTTCTAGATACAGGTGCAGCGAGTTTCATTCTGATAATGCTGAATCAGTGAAAAAGGGCTCACACCCCTTACCGAAAGATGAAAAAGCAGCATCATTATGATATTATCGAATTACACAATAATTCTTTATTAACAAGAGAAAAACAGGAGAAAAAATGACACTCGAAGGAAAAAAAGTAGCCTTCCTTATAGCTGAAGGCGTTGAAGACCTTGAATATTATGCCGTGGCGATGCGTTTGCAGGAAGAAGGCATAATTGTTTTGACAGCCGCGATGGATTTGAAACCAGTTAAGGGTAAAAACGGACTTGAAATTAAACCGGATACCAAGATTGCCGATCTGGATGCTGACGATTTGTTTGGGCTGGTCTTGCCTGGTGGTTGGGCTCCAGATAAAGTGCGCCGATACAAAGAAGCCACAGATTTGGTCGCCAAAGTCAACCAGCAAGATAAGATTATCGGCATTATTTGCCATGGCGGTTTGTTGGCGATTTCGGCCAAAATCGTTGACGGTAAGAAAACCATCGGCTCCCTGGGCATCAAAGACGACCTGCTTAACGCTGGCGCCAGCTGGGTGGATGAACCCGCTTTTCGCGATGGCAACCAGGTTTGGGGCAGGGTTGTAGCTGATATCCCCGCATTTAACCGGGAATTAGTTGCCGCCTTTAAAGAGGCAGCTGCTTAAGAGCAATTGAACCCCGGTTGGTGGTACAATCCCAATAAATATCAAACAAATTATTGGAGGTTGCATGGAACAAGAAGTTTCTGGATTCGCGGTAAAAAAAGGACTCGCTGAGATGCTAAAAGGCGGCGTGATCATGGATGTGGTCACCGCCGACCAGGCAAAAATCGCAGAAGACGCAGGAGCGGTGGCAGTGATGGCTTTGGAACGCGTTCCGGCAGATATCCGAGCAACAGGCGGGATTGCCCGTATGAGCGATCCCGAACTAATTTTGCAGATTATGGAAGCCGTAAGCATTCCGGTGATGGCAAAATGCCGCATCGGACATTTTGTGGAAGCTCAGATTTTGGAATCACTGGGTGTGGATTATATTGACGAGTCAGAAGTTTTAACTCCAGCAGATGAAGCCTACCACATCAACAAACACAACTTCAAAGTACCATTTGTCTGCGGTTGCAGAAATCTGGGTGAAGCCTTACGCCGAATCGGCGAAGGCGCTGCCATGATGCGCATCAAGGGCGAACCCGGTACGGGAGATGTGGTGGAAGCTGTACGGCATGCCCGCTCAGTTTACGGTGATATTCGCCACCTGCAGTCGCTGCGTGATGAAGAAGTGATGACTTTTGCCAAGAATATCCAGGCACCTTATGAGCTCTGCATGCAGGTGCGCGAACTGGGCAACCTCCCGGTAGTCAACTTTGCCGCCGGCGGCATTGCCACTCCCGCGGATGCCGCTTTGATGATGCAATTGGGCGTAGATGGAATTTTTGTTGGCTCAGGCATCTTTAAGTCTGGAGATCCAGTTAAACGAGCCGAAGCTATTGTCAAAGCAACCACCCATTTTAGAGAGCCCGACATCCTGGCTGAGGTTAGCCGTAATCTGGGTGAAGCAATGGTCGGGATATCTGCGACCCATTTGCCAGAAGATGAAAGAATGGCCGGTCGCGGTTGGTAAAGTAGAAGGCCAAAGCAACAGAAAATGAAACTTGGAGTCTTAGCTTTACAAGGTGATTTTCGTGAACACCGCATCAGCCTCGAAAAACTCGGGGCTGATGTATCTGAGGTCAGACTGCCAGAACATCTGGATGGTCTAAGCGGATTGATCATTCCCGGGGGGGAGTCTACCGCGATTGGCAAGTTGATGGTTGCCTATGGTTTGCTGAACGCGATTCGCGATTTTGGACAGACAAAGGCGATTTGGGGCACCTGTGCGGGGGCAATATTACTCTCCAAAGAAGTTGGCAGCGATCAACCACTGCTTGAATTGATGGATATCACCATCCAGCGCAATGCTTTTGGACGCCAGATCGATTCTTTTGAAATCGACCTTCCCGTTCCTTTTCTCAATCCAAGCAAACCCGATTATCACCTGACCTTTATCCGCGGACCAATCATTACCGAAGTTTATGGAGGAGCGCAACCGCTGCTAAGTTTGCCAGATGGCAGGATCATAGCCGCGCAGCAAGGCAGGCTGCTGGCGACTTCCTTTCATCCTGAACTTACTGACGATTTGCGTTTCCATCGTTATTTCATGGAGATGGCATCATCGGCATTCGAAAATTAACGACCTTCGATCTCTATAAAATCAGCCGGACTGGTACTGCCCTGCAAAGTCTGGACTCGGTTCGCTTTTTTACGAGAGGAGAGCCACTGAACCTGCGCAATGTCATGCAGCGGGTTGCGCCTTTATTTGAACAAGCCGCGATAAGTTTGGAGAATGAGGAGGGTCAGAGCTGTTACGGTCAGATCGAGAAAAGACAAACCAGGCAATACGCCCAGATGTGTTACCTGGGTTACCAGGATGGGCTGGACCCGATCAACATCTGCCGGCTGCTAGAACAACTAGTAAAAAGTGCAGGGGATTGGAAAGCATGGGGTGTATTGGCTGATCTACCAGAGGAGTCCCCGCTCTACGAAGGATTCCGAAAAGCAGGATTCACAATCTGGGCAAGACAAAACATTTATCAACTAAATCTCAAAGATCACCATTATAATAATTCTGCACTCAAATGGCGTTTGTGGACTTCGGACGACATCGGTGCCTTGAATGCTTTGTATAAAGAGTTGGTGCCTGGTGCCGTGCAATGCATTGAGCCAGTCACACGGAAAACAGCACTGGGATTGGTCGCATTTTTGCCCGAAGGAAGATTGGCAGCCTATGCTGACCTGGAATATGGACCAAAAGGTGTTTGGGTGCAGGTCACAACCAGTCCGGAGGTAAGGGCTACAGACTTGTTAAACTCGCTGGCGGACGCGATTCCGGAATTGTTTGGCAGACCAGTTTACCTGTGTGTGCGTTCTTATCAGCCATGGTTAGATGCCGCCTTGGAAGAGATGGGAAGCTTAAAAAAAGAATCGCAGATCCTGTTGGTAAAGCACCTGGTTTTGCGGAAGTCGCTTGAACTCAATGCAGTCAAGAATATTTTTGAAAACAGTAATATGGAAGGCTCACTGCCAATAACACAGTTAAAATAAAACAAATTCAGGGGGAGATGTATGCCCAACAACAAATCCAGAAAACTTTTTGACCGAATCTCGCGGCATTATGGCCGCTTCTATAATCGTCAGCGCAAAAATTATTCCAGGATTTTCAAAGAAATGGATGAATGCAATCTCTCATATTTCTCATCCATATTAGACATAGGTTGTGGAAGCGGCGCCATGGCATCAGTTTTTGCAGAAATAGGCTTGAAAACCTATGCGGTGGACCAGTCAATGGGCATGCTGCGTGTAGCAAAAAGCCGACGCGAAAATGAGGATGTGGATTTTTTTCAAGTTAGCGGTGAGGACGGGCTGCCTTTTCGTGACAATAGTATTGATATTGTGATTGCGGCGCATGTCGCGCATGGTATGAAAGCTGATCTGCGCATGAAGTTATATGGAGAAATGAAACGGGTGGCCAAACACCTGGTAATCTTGCACGATTACAATCAGGCGCGCTCATTACCCACTACCGTTGTTGAATTTGCTGAAGGAGGGGATTACTTCAATTTCATCAAGGTGGTGAAGGAAGAATTGAGGGACTATTTCGGAAATCTTGAGGTTGTTAACACCGAAAAACGCAGTTGTTGTTATGTATGTCATATTGGCTAAGAATGTAAAACAACTTTTAAAGCTCAGCAGTTCTGGAGTGTTCATAATTCAAAGTCTTGGGGCAAGTTATTAACTCATAAAATGTTCCGGGTTGACTCCTAAACTTGATCCGGACTGGATTTTCTTTTTCACGTTCAATCTCTAAATCCCAATAAATTATTGGAGACCAAACAAAATTTCCCGCATAAATTTATCAGTTCAAATTAATAATCTATTAGAAACACTATAAGGCTAAGCCGATTACGCTGAAATAAGTTAAAATCAAAGAAACAAAAAGAAGAATGAATTTTATGACAGAAACAAAATATATAACTGATGATCTGGCGGCAATGCTGAACGTATTTCCTGAAGAAATTGCTGAAGCGGTTGACCGAACAGATCATTTTGACGATTTATTAGAAGTTGTTCTCGACTTGGGCCGCATCCCAACTGCCCGTTTCGTTGACGGCGACGTGAAACTGCTCGATCGCATGGTTGACCATGATGATATCGATCACGTGGTCAGTCGCATCGGCGAATTCGACGCAGACAATCGTGCCGGCATGGAGAGCACTCTTCACCGAATCTCTGCAATTCGCAACCGACGCGGTAACGTGGTCGGGTTGACCTGCAGGGTAGGGCGAGCTGTCTATGGAACGATCAACATCATTGAAGATCTGATCGACTCAGGTGAGAGCATCCTGATTTTAGGCAAACCTGGCGTTGGGAAGACTACCATGCTGCGTGAAGCTGCCCGAATTTTGGCAGAAACGAAACGCGTAGTGATCGTAGACACTTCAAACGAAATTGGTGGAGATGGTGATGTCCCTCATCCGGCGGTTGGAGCTGCACGACGTATGCAAGTTCCTAAACCGTCTTTGCAGCATGAGGTGATGATCGAGGCAGTTGAAAATCATAATCCCGAAGTGATAGTGATTGACGAAATTGGACGCGAATTGGAAGCCCAGGCAGCCCGTACTATCGCAGAACGAGGCGTACAGCTGATTGGAACTGCGCATGGGAATGCCCTGGATAATTTGTTGGTTAACCCGACTCTTTCCGATTTGGTTGGTGGGGTCTCAGCCGTCACGCTGTCAGATGATGAAGCCAGACGGCGAGGAACGCAAAAAACGGTTTTAGAGCGCAAGTCTCCACCTACCTTTACCATCCTGGTCGAAATCCAGGACCGTGGGCGAGTGAAAGTACATCGTGATGTTGGTGCGGCAGTAGATTCCATTCTACGCGGTTACCCCATGCTTCCAGAAGAACGTTTTCGTGATAAAGACGGCAAAGTTCACATCATGAAGCAAACCAAACCAAATATGCCGACTGTTTCTCAATCGATGAGACGGCGAAATGGTATGGATAAAAGTCCGTTCGATCGCGGCAGCAGCCAAACTCCGGCTCCAGTACAGGGAGGTTTCTCGCAACCCAGACATACTGAGCGTTATGATGAATTTCTGGATTTTGGCGATTACGAAAATCCAACCATGCCACCGCAAGAAGAAGGAGAAAAGAAAATCTTCGCCTTTGGAGTGGCACGGAACAGGCTTTTACAATCGATCAAGAGTATGGGGGTGCCGGCTACTGTTGTCAAAGACCTGGCTGAGGCTGATGTTTTGCTTACCCAACGCCGTTACTATCGGGACAGATTGCAGCCGATTGTTGAAGCAGAAGAAAGAGGTATGCCAATTTTTGTGCTGAAAACCAATTCTGTTGGACAGATTGAGCAATTTTTGGCTGATTCCTTCCAACCGCGTCAAACACCGGTCAGACGGACCCTGTCTGAAGAGGCTATGCGCCATGCCGAACAGGCCATTATGATGATAAGGGCTGGAGAAAAATTCATAAACTTACCGCCAATGCCTTCTCCAGTTCGTCGGGAGCAGCATGAACTTGCCAAACAGGCACACCTGGTTTCCCGATCCTTCGGGAAAGACCCCAACCGCTATGTGCGCATTTATAGGGATTAAGCATGTTTATAACATTTGAAGGACCTGAAGGAAGCGGTAAGAGCACCCAACTGCCAGAGTTAGCGCGATACCTGGAGAGCTTGAATTTGCCAGTAGTAAAAACCCGCGAACCGGGCGGAACAGCAATAGGCGATCAGATTCGCGAGGTGCTGGTAAGTCTGGATAACACCGAACTGCACCCACGTACTGAAATTTTGCTTTTTCTGGCTGCCAGAGCACAGCTGGTCGAAGAATTGATCATCCCGAGCCTGAGGCAAAATAAAATCATCTTATGTGATCGGTACGGTGACTCCACCCTGGCTTATCAGGGCTATGGTCATGGACTTGACCTGGATACCTTACGAGCCATGCTCGAATTTGCTACTGGTGGGTTAAAACCTGACCTGACTATTTTGCTTGATATTGACGTTCTTACGGGATTAAAGCGAAAAAAGGTTAAGGAAGAATGGAACAGACTTGATGCTTTTGAGTTATCATTCCATGAACGTGTTCGTGAAGGCTACCACATTCTTGCCGGGCAGGAACCTGAGCGTTGGAAGATCGTGGATGCAACGCAGAAACCTGAGCAGGTGCAAAACGAAATCAGAGCACTGGTGTTAGCCGCATTAGAAAAAAAATAGGATAAAACAACGGGTCGCAAAGCCTCGTTGATTGAAAGGAATTCAATATGAAGAATGTAAAGAAATACCTGTGGGTTGTATTGGTATTTATGCTGGCACTTAGTGCCTGTCAAATTCAAGAAGTGACGCCTCCACCTGCAGAAGAGACACCTGTTGTTTTGGAGACTGAAGAAGTCGTTCCTGAAACCACCGAGGATATCCCTGTGGTCCCGACCGAGGAATTGCCCCTGGTAGATGAAGATGGCAAGATGAGCTGCACCCTGGTGGGTCCGTTATTTGCGGAGCTCACCGAGGAGCAAAAAGCTCAATTGGCAATCTTCGAAGAAGTGACTGATGCAGATTGGACCAGGGGACCGGAAGATGCCCTTTTGACGGTTATTGAATATACTGATTTCTTCTGTCCATATTGCCTTATGGCTTACTTTGAATTGGAGAAATTGGTAGAGAAGTATCCAGATGACGTGCGCCTTGTTTATCGGGCTTTACCGCTTGACTCGCTCCATCCAACTGCTCCCCTGGCAGCTTACGCTGTTGAGTCTTCTGGCAGGCAAGGTTATTTCTGGGAAATGTATCACGCAATTTTCCTGGATAGAGACGCCTTGTTTGAATTACCGGCCGAAGAATTAACCGAATGGTTGATGGCAAAGGCTGAGGAGTTGGGATTGGATGTAGATCAGTTTGCTGCAGACATTGATAGTGATGACGTGATCGACAAAATTACAACCGAACAGCAAACCTTGTTTGCCAACGGTGTCAGCTCTACCCCAACCATCCTGGTCAATGGTCGCCCAGTGGGCAATTGGACAGCAACATATCTCAGCAACTTCATTGAAGTCATGAAAGCTGAAAAAGATATGGTCACCGAATGCCCGCCATTTGTGATCGACATGGATAAAGAATACACTGCCACGATCACGACTGAAAAAGGTGATCTTGTGCTTGAGCTCTACCCCGAGCAGGCACCCCTGGCTGTTAATTCCTTTGTTTACCTGGCGCAAGAAGGTTTTTATGACGGTGTAACTTTCCACCGTGTTTATCACGACTTCATGGCTCAAACAGGCGACCCTACAGGCACCGGTTGGAGCGGCGCAGGTTATCAATATCGCGAAGAGATCGTACCTGATCTTACTTTTGACGAAGCCTACATGGTTGGTGTAGCCCGCGGTCAGGCCGAAGGTAGCAGCGGAAGCCAATTCTTCATCACCTACGTACCTTATCCATCTCTCAACGGTGGTTACACTGTTTTTGGAAAACTGGTCGAAGGCATTGAAGTGTTTGAACAAATCACAGAACGTGATGCAGATAACAATCCCGATGCACCTGAAGGCGATGAGATAATCAGCATTACGATTACTGAAAAATAGTGGTTGAAACAGGTACTGAACCCGCACTTACAAATCGAACCAGCCCGCGCTGGATGCATTGGATCAACCTTTTAGGGAACATCCTTGTCGTCCTCGGGGCTGGGTCGATTTTCCTTTTTTTGATGAGATGGCAGCCAGAAGCTGTCCCTGGTTCCGTTTTTGGACAACTTTCAAACCGCACTGTATACCTTTGGGCATGCACGTTCGGTTTTATTGCGTTAATGGCGCTGATCGCAACTGTGGATAGCAGCCGAAGGCTGAGGGGCAAGCCCAAAAACCCAAAACCTAAACAGGCTGGCTGGCTGCGATTTATTATCTTGTTTTTTCTATTTATTCTCTGGGCAGTGACAGCCTGGAAGTACTCGATCGTCTTGCCCGATTGGATTTTTTCCATCCTCGTCTTTCTTGGTGTGCTGATTCCCGCGGTCTGGTTGCTGCGAATAGCAAGTGGACCTTTATGGGGCAGGCACAAAGGTCGTGATGCCTCAATAATCAGCTTTTCGAGCAGCGTTTCGATCCCATTTATTATGCTTGTGCAATTGGTGCTGGTGGTTTTTGCCATAGTAGTATTGGCGATCCTGAACATTGGCAATCTTCCCCAAAGCCTTGATTCCATCAGCGAGATCGAAGAATTGCTCAAGTCTCCGATGGTTCTTATGATTTTCACGGTTTTTGTGGCTGGCATAGCACCCGCGGTGGAAGAACTTTTCAAAACCCTGGCAGTCTGGACGCTGGTTGGTCTGGACATCAGCGATGGTGAAGGCTACATGGCTGGCATGATCAGTGGAGCGGCTTTTGCTTTGGTGGAGGGTATGCTTTACGCAGCACAAAGCGCCTTGTTACCTGGTAATGATTGGATCTATTTTTTGCTTGGTCGGATGGGGGGCACATTGATCCATATCTTTAATGGTGGTCTGATTGGCTGGGGACTGGCGAAAACCTGGCGGGATCGCAAATTCACACGACTTCTTGTTATTTATCTGCTGACTTTTATTATTCATGGTTTATGGAATCTGGCTGTAGTTCTGACCCAGTTAATCCCAGGCTTGATGGGGCAGGAGATCAACCAGTTGTTATCCAACCTGGTTATGGCTGTATTAGCTCTGTTGGTCGGTTTTAGCTTCGTTGCTTTCACCCGCATTGTTCTAAAAAGCGTAAAACAGCCGCAAGTGAACAGTTCAGGAGAAACCTATGTTGTCTAACGCCATAATGAAATCCCGTGAGCGGGTGATGAGAATTTTGCGATCGATTCTTGCCGTGGTAACGAATATGGAAGTGATTGGTGGTGAAAACGTTCCTGATCAAGGAGCTCATGTCTTGACAACCAACCACATCAGCAGGCTGGATACGCCATTTTTGATGATGTCCACCTCCCGTAAAGATATTATTGGGATGGTTGCAAAAGAATACGAAAATGCTCCTTTTATTGGTCGGATTTTGAGCAAATTGGGTGTGATCTGGATCAATCGGGAAGGTTACGATTTTGGGGCTTTCAGAGCTGCTTCTGCTTTTCTAAAGAGGGGTGGAATCGTGGGTTTGGCACCAGAGGGGACCCGTTCTAAAGACGGCCGCCTGATGGAGGGTAAACCCGGAGCGGTTTTGTTGGCCTTGAAAAATAAAGTCCCGATCATTCCAGCGGCAGTTCTTGGGTCGGCTGATATGGCGAAACGCTTTCTGAAATTGAAAAAAATGCAGGTAAAAGTGATCTTTGGCAAGCCGTTTGAATTGCCAGAGCCAGAGGATGGACAGAGCGAGAAAGATATTCTTGAACTGGGTCTGACAGAAATAATGTGCCGGATTGCGGCACTCTTACCAGAGGAACGTAGAGGCTTTTATAGTGATCATCCGAGGTTAAAGGTAATATTAGCTGAACAAACTAATCAAATTTAAGAAAAGGAACAACAATGATCCCAATTCGCGACGAAATAAAAACTCACCGCACTCCCATCATCAACTACGCGCTGATCGTGATCAATGTGCTGGTTTTTTTGTGGATGTTTTTGAACAGTGCAAATCTTGAAAGCATTTATTACGAATATGCACTGATTCCCTCCAATTTATTCGATGGAATTGATGTGGGGGATCTTACAGATGTTTTCACCAGTATGTTTATGCATGGCGGCTGGATGCATCTGATTGGCAATATGCTCTACCTGTGGATTTTTGGCGACAATATTGAAGATCGACTCGGACATATTGGTTACCTGATTTTTTACCTGGCAGGCGGAGTAGCGGCGGCATTATTACAGGTTGTGATCAGCCCCAGCTCGGGAATTCCCATGGTGGGTGCCAGTGGCGCAATCGCAGCGATATTGGGCGCTTACCTGGTCATGTACCCCAACAGCCGGGTTTACACCTTCGTGCCAATCGGTTATTTTGCAAGGTTGACGCTGATGCCGGCAATCGTTGTTTTGGGTTTGTGGTTTTTGCTGCAAATTCTCAGTGGCGTTGGCTCTCTGGGTGCTCTTAACGAGGGTGGTACGGCTTATTTTGCCCATATCGGAGGCTTCATTTTCGGTTTGGTCGGCGGTTGGTTGTTTAAAAAGCGCGGTCGTGAACCGCAGCCAGCCCCACCGAGTTGGAGTTAGGGCTAAGATAGACCTTGCCGCATCTTGATAAAAATAAAAACATAGTATAATATGCCGAAAGCGTTTGGATGGTTTCGACCTTCGAGGCGCATTTTATATTTATCCCTATGGGGAATAATCATTTATATAAGGAATAAGACATGCCAAGTTCATACCTGACACGTGAGGGTTATGAGAAATCCGAACAAGAATTAGTATTTTTGCGTACTGTAAAACGCAAACAAGTTGCGAAGCGGCTGCAAGACGCCATGGAAGATGGCGAGCTGATTGAAAACGCAGAATTTGAAGCAGCAAAAAACGAACAGTCTTTTGTCGAAGGACGTATCAAAGACCTTGAAATTTTGCTTGCTAACGCTCACATCATCGGCGAAGAGGATAACCCCCAGGGTATCGTCAAGGTAGGCTCGAAAGTAACCATTGTTGAAGAAGGCAATGAGCCTGAGTGTTACATGATCGTTGGACCGGCTGAGGCAAACCCTCTGGAAAAAAGGATTTCAAATGAATCCCCCATTGGTCACGCCTTGATCAATCATAAGGCTGGTGAGAAGATCATTGTTGAAACGCCAGGTGGCGCTTTCGAAGTTGAGATCTTGAAGATCGAGTAAAAGAAACCAACTGAATGCCCCACCTGAACAGGTGGGGCATTTTTGATATAAAGGACATATTATGCTGAGAGACGATTTTTCTGAAATTGAAGAACAAAGGCTGAACAAGCTGGAGAAAATGCGTGGGCAAGGCTTGGAGCCATACCCAACCCGTTCCTATAAGACTCACAGCAACGCGGATGCGATTGCTACCTATGAGAAAGAGGAAGAAAACGGATCGGACAAAGCAGTGGAGGTAGTCCTTGCTGGTCGTTTACGCGCGATCAGAAATATGGGTAAGCTAAGCTTTGCCCACATTGAAGATAAGAGCGGAAAAGTCCAACTTCTCTTGAGGGTTAACGAGTTGGGTGAAGAGAAACTGGATGAATTTGTCCGTTTTTATGATTTGGGTGACTTTATCGAAGCCAGTGGAACCATGTTCCGGACCCGCAGGGGTGAAGTGACCTTGCAAGTAGCGGATTTCCGAATGCTGGCGAAGACGCTTTTGCAACTACCGGCAGATAAAGACGAGGTTGTGGATGGCGAAGTGGTTCGTCATGCTCAATTGAGCGATCCTGAAACTCGTTATCGCCAGCGTTATGTTGACCTGGCAGTTAACTCTGAAGTGCGGGAGATTTTTAAGATTCGCGCTAATACCATTAAGGCATTAAGAGAATTCCTGGACGAGAGAGGCTTCCTCGAGGTTGAAACTCCCATCCTGCAGCCGATTTATGGTGGAGCTGCAGCCAAACCGTTTACCACCTATCACAATCAACTGCATCAGCAGCTCTACCTGCGCATTAGTTTTGAACTTTACCTGAAACGGTTGTTAGTGGGTGGTTTGGACCGGGTTTATGAAATCGGACGTGATTTCAGAAACGAGGGTGTCTCCTTCAAGCACAATCCAGAATTTACGCAACTTGAATTTTATATGGCTTATGCCGATTACATGAAAATCATGGAAATGACCGAACAGATGGTCTCGCAAGTTGCTCAAAAAGTGTTGGGCACGATGAAGATCAACTATGATGGACAGGAAATAGACCTGACCCCGCCCTGGAACCGTTTGCAGATTCGTCAGGGGCTGATTGATCAGTCTGGAATCGATATCCAGCAATATCCGGACGCGGAATCTTTGGCAGCAGTGATGAAGGAAAAGAAAATCGACTTCAAACCGGGTGTATCCAGAGGCAAGTTGATCAACACCTTGCTTGAAACTTATCTGGAGCCGATCATGATCCAGCCAACCTTCCTTTATGACTACCCGCGTGATATTTCACCATTGGCAAAGGCAAAGCTGGAAGACCCGACAACGGTCGAACGCTTTGAGGGCTATATTGGTGGGATGGAATTGTGCAATGCCTTCACTGAGTTGAATGACCCATTGGACCAGGAACAGCGCTTCCTGGAAATGGGACATACTTACAATGAGGATGAAGAAGAGCGTAACCCCATGGACGAGGACTACCTGCAAGCGATGGCTTACGGCATGCCGCCTAACGGTGGGTTGGGGCTGGGCGTTGATCGCTTTGTGATGCTGCTGACCGGGCAGCGCACCTTACGGGAAGTGATTTTGTTCCCACATTTACGTGATACAGACCAGGAAAACAAGAAAGTTTGATTTCTATTGAGATAGAATTGAGATCAGAAAGTCCGGGTTTTTACTGGCTCAGGACTTGCAACACTTATGTTCATGGAAGAGTCACTTCTGATCGAAAAGGCTGCAGATGGGGATCTGGATGCTTTTAACCAGTTAGTCCTAACATATCAGGATCTTGCTTTTAACGTCGCATATCGCATTATGGCGGATGAAGCTGCCGCGGCAGACGCAACCCAAGACGCGGTTATCTCTATGTATCGAAAATTAGACAGTTATCGCGGCGGGTCGTTTAAGGCTTGGTTTTTGCGGATCGTTACCAATGCCTGTTACGATGAACTGCGCAAACAAAAACGCCGTCCAACAGTTACCCTTGAGCCGGAAACGGATGATGGCGATTTGATTGAATCTCCTGAATGGCTTGCTGACGAATCGCCTGGGCTTGAAGAAACCATGATGAATTCGCAGCTCGAGAAAGCGATCCAGGAATGCCTGAACAAGCTCAACGAGAAACACAGGGCGGTTATGGTGATGGTGGATGTTTCGGGAGAAGATTACGAAACAGTTGCTGAGATTATTCAAAGCCCGGTGGGAACAGTAAAAAGCCGGCTTAGCAGGGCACGTCTAAAGATGCAGGAATGTCTGCAAGCAGCAGGGGAACTTTTGCCTGATCAATTTCGTCTAAATAGCGAGGAAGATTATGATTAGGCAAGAAAATGTCACATCCAGAGATCTGGAATTATTGAATATTGCTCTCGACCATGCCTTAACACCACAAGAACAGGTCGAGTTCGATAAACGATTAACCGAATGTCCTTATCTGGCGACACTTTATCAACAACAAAGACGGCTAAAAACAGCAATGGGGCAACTGCCTTGCTGCAAGCCTCCTTATAATTTCACATTAACCCGTGCTGAAGCACGCAAAGCAAAACGCAGCGGCTTTTTGCAGCCCATGTTTGGTTGGGCTAGCCTGGTTTCAGCTTTGTTGGTCGCGGTGATCTTTGGCAGTGAATTGATCTTCCGTACTATCTCACTTACAGCCCCCATGCCAGCCAACAATATTGAAACTTCTTTGACGCAGGAAGAAGCACCAATGGCTGCCATGCCCGAAGAATCTGCAGGCTTCAAAACCCTGGGGTCTGAACAAGTTTACTTACTGAATTGGGGCTATGGAGCCACCGGGTTGGGTGGTATCGGTGGTATGGGCGGTGGAAGCGACGTTGCTGAGACCGGCGGTATGACTGTGAACATTTATATCAGCCCGGAAACTCATTATGCTGAGGATCTGGCAGTAGCAGGCGTCGGTGCTGGTGAGATCGTTGAAGATGTTCCGATGGATGCGATGATCAGTGCTTACCCAGAAGAAGCCGTACCTGAAGAGGTAGTTCCCGAAGCAGAAATCGCCGAGCAGGAAGTTGCTGAGCAAGAAACAACTCCAGAAGCGATGATTATGGCAATCCCCACTTCCATGGAGCGCGAAGCCCCAAGGATTTATGGTATTGACGCAGAAAATGTTGGCACTATTTTGAAGATGACACCAGATTCAAGTGCCATCCAACCTGAGCAAGTACATGAAGAACAGCTTCGAACAGGTGAGGAAAGTAGAAGCGAGCGCTTTATACCGATTCAGGTTAGCATTGCATTGCTTAGCGCTGCGCTGCTATTCGGTCTGCTGTGGTTGTTCTTGAAATTCAGGCACTAAGTTCTAGAATTCCCCATTTAAAAAAGTAAATAACGCTTCGGCGCAAGCGGAGCAGCGATTAGTTCTTTGCGTTTGTCTTTAATCTCAAAGGAATTTGACCAATCACTCTTTATCTCCAAGAATGATTAATGAGTTCAAACAACCAAAATATTATTATCAAAACAACCCTGGATAGTTATCCAGGGTTGTTTATTAAGTCATCTGATGCAAATTACTTAGGTTTGTTCAAAGAGGTTTTTTTCAGGATATTGTTCAGTGCCAGACCTAACCCTAAAGTTGCCAGGCCCGAGATTGTCAAGGCAGCACCAAGATTGTTATTGTCTTGACCGGTGTTCGGCACCGAGAATGTTGCCGTTACAGGCGGATCGGTCGGAGTGATGGTTACCGAAGGACTTGGTGTAGTCGTAGGTGGATCAGTAGGGGTCGGCTGAGTTGTAGTAGGGGTAGGATCCGTAGGTGTCGGTTGGGTGATGGTAGGGGTAACAGTTATTGTGCCCGTAGGTGTGTTTGTGGGCGTGTTTGTAGGCGTAAATGTAGCTGTGAAGGTTGGTGTGAATGTTGGTGTATGGGTTGCCGTATTTGTGGGAGTACTGCTGGGCTGTTGCTGGCAGCCATATTCGCCAGAATAATCCCCGGGGTTATGAAGGGTAACTAACGTGCTATTGACCCACACTGAGGCATTGGTAATGTTATAAAAACCAGGAGCGACATGATCAGTAAAATGGACAACGTTACCGCTGCGTGGACCTGGCGATATGGTGCCATAGGTGTAGGTCAGGTCTGAAATAGTATCCCCCTCACTTGTATTCAGTAAAACAAAGTGAATTTCAACATATGTCCCAACACATTCTATATGTGATAGGTTGAGTTGATAATTTTCATTCGCGTTGACAGGCTGTGCCACTGTGCTTAGCGTGACAAGCAACGCGATCGTAATAAGAAATGCTGTAAAAGTTTTCATAGTACTACCTTTCTTGTTTAACTACAAAAAATCCAAGGGAATAAAATTTTACTGTCTGGCAAGTTGGGATTTCTACAAAATGTACAGGGTTTGTAGATATCAACGGGAAAAATCTAAAAAATTCAGCAGTAATTGGGTGTCCAGAAATATCAAAAAAGTTGATCTCGTGACGTAAAATTTAGTCTAAGATACTAAGTTTCGATTCAAACGATACTAAGTTTTGATTCAAAGCTGGGGTTATTCAGCCGAATATGGACCGAGCAAAGTGATCCTGCCAATGACTACAAAACGCTGCCCCTGCCAATCATTTGTGCAGGTGTAAAGCGTTACCAGATGATCTCCGGGTGAAAGTTCAATCTCGGTTTCGATCACGGAATTTTCTTTGATCTTTTGAATCAGGCTGCGAAACTCCATGTCAGATTGAAAATCCACATCCAAATATGTGATATCTGTTTCAGAGACGACGATCCCCGCGGCAATATCTACACGATAAACCTGCTCAGGTGTGTACAGGTAATAATAAGGGTTCTGTTCATAAAATTGCTGACTCTTATACCAAACAAGGTTGCTGAACATAAGTCCATTATCAAAATTGTGCCCATAAATAATGGTATTTGGATCACTGAAGTCAGTGTTATTGCGAAAATCAAAAAATATAGACCCCATCGCTTTATAAGATAAATCCAGGTCACGGGTCAGATAATATTCGTTATCTGGCGCATCAAGGATTGGATGATCAACACTGATACTCTGGTTGTGGATCCAGGCTTTTACGTCTGAATTCAGGCTTTGCCAGGCAGGAAAATCGATTTCTACCATTGAAAGTGCCTCTCGCAGTTCCTCAGCGTGTGGATTTGGTGTAGGTGTTGGCACTAAGGTCGGGGTAGGCGGCAGCAGTTTGGGTGCTGCAAGGTTTGATGGGATGGTTGGTGTGGGGCTCTGGGTGGAACTTGATTGAGCAGTGACAGTTCGATAATATTCTGCCATGAATGTTGCAATATTTTGAGACTGCCGGGTCATCTCTTGCAGAGGCTGTTGTCTCGCTGAAACAAATTTCTGCGCAAAACTGACCGTCAATGCGGCTGAGAGCAGAAAAAGCACGCTCAAAACTAGTATTAAAAGCCTTCGTCCGTGATCCATATAAATGAATAGTATTCTTTTTGATATAGCGGTGTCAAGCCAAAAAGGGTGTGAGTTTGTACAAAAAAGACGCGGACAATGATCATGCCCGCGTCTTTTATCATTGATGTGATGCTTACAAGTTGTTCATTATGCGTTCAGAAGACGAACTGCTTCCTGCAGTGCGGCGGCCTTGTCGGTTTTTTCCCAGGTCAGGTCAAGGTCGTCACGACCGAAGTGACCGTAGCTGGCCAGCTGGCGGTAAATCGGGCGGAGTAGATCGAGATCACGAATGATGGCGCGAGGGCGCAAGTCGAAAACCTGGCTGATTGCCTGGGCGATGTTATCGTCGTCAACAGTGCCAGTTCCAAAAGTTTCGACATTGACGCTCAAGGGTTCCGGTACGCCAATGGCATACGAAAGCTGGACTTCGCAGCGGGACGCCAAGCCTGCGGCAACCACATTTTTGGCAACCCAGCGGGCCGCATAAGCAGCGGAACGATCGACTTTTGTGGGATCCTTACCGCTAAAAGCACCGCCACCATGACGACCCATGCCGCCATAGGTATCAACTATGATCTTGCGACCTGTCAAGCCGGCATCGCCCATGGGACCGCCGATAACAAAGCGGCCAGTGGGGTTCACATAAATCTTGGTATCTTCGTCAATCAAGTCAGCAGGGATGGTTGCTTTGATCACGTGTTCGATCACATCGGCGCGGATGCGCTCGTTGCTTAACTCAACATCTTCAAACCGATCAGCATGTTGGCTGGAAATGACAATTGTGTGAATGCGGACTGGCTTACCGAAATGGTATTCAACAGTTACCTGGCTTTTACCGTCCGGGTACATCCAACCGAGCGTACCATTTTTGCGCACTTCTGCCATTCGGCGGGTAAGTTTATGCGCGTAATAAATGGGCATTGGCATCAGGGTTTCAGTTTCGTCACAAGCGTAACCAAACATCAAGCCCTGGTCACCAGCACCACCAGCAGCAACGTATTCTTCAGTGTAAATGAAGCTTTCGCTGCGACCGTTCCGGTCAACTCCCCGGGCAATATCAGGGGATTGGTTGGCAAGCGCGACCAGCACCCCGCAAGTAGTGCCATCGAAACCTTTTTTGCCACGGTCATAACCAATGTCGTTGACCACTTCGCGCACTAAGGCATCAATATCAACGTAGGTTTTGGTGGTGACTTCACCATAGGTGAGCACGAAACCGGTTTTGATAGCGGTCTCACAAGCAACACGGCTGGATTTGTCTTCCTTGATCATGGCATCCAGGATGGCATCGCTGATCTGGTCACACATCTTATCGGGATGACCTTCGGTCACCGACTCCGAGGTGAACAGATATTTGGGTGATTTCATAAATGTAGTTGTCAAATTTACCTCCTCAGGTTATATAAAAATGCCCCTGCAAGTGAGGGGCATTCCGCGTGGTATGCTTTAGCCTCTCATCTTCCAGATTTGTCTGCCGGAGTTGGCACCATACACTTGGTTGGTTGCCGAGGTTTCATAGGGCCGGTCCCTCCACCTCTCTGGATAAGAGTGCCGCAAGGGCTTTAATTTGAGCATTTTATACCACAAACGCTATGGACGCGCAAGTGCGAGTGCTCTTTTTGTTTTAAAAGATCGTATGCTCGCTCAGGAAACCAGCGCGAGTATTTAATAATTACCCTTCCAGTGTCACCAGCGTGCCGACTGGTTCACCGCTAATGGCTGCTAACAGTGCGCCCGGCTGCCATAGGTCCAGCACTAAAATCGGCATGTTGTTATCCATGCATAACGAGATAGCAGTGCTGTCCATTACATTAAGGCGCTGACTGATCGCTTCAAGGTGGGTGAGGCGGTCAAAACGGATCGCATTTGGATGGATCTTTGGGTCGCGATCATAGATACCGTCAACCTTGGTAGCTTTGATGACGACATCAGCCCCAATTTCAGTGGCACGCAGAGCAGCGGCAGTGTCTGTAGAGAAGTATGGGTTGCCAGTGCCTCCACCGAAAATGACCACACGACCTTTTTCAAGGTGACGGATGGCACGACGGCGAATGTAGGGCTCGGCAACAGTGCGCATCTCGATAGCGGACATGACGCGGGTGATTACATCGATTTGCTCAAGGGCGTCCATCAATGCCAGGGCGTTGATCATCGTAGCCAACATGCCCATATAATCTGCCGTGGCACGGTCCATACCGGTGTTTTCGCCAGTGGCACCACGCCAAATATTGCCAGCACCAATCACAATTGCAACGTCGACGCCTGTTTCGTTGACGCTCTTGACTAATTGGGCAATGTGCCTGGCTTGTGCGGGCGAGATACCAAAACCACCAGGTTCAGCTAATGCTTCACCAGAAAGTTTTAGCAGGATTCGATTGTATTTATTCGCTTGTTTTTCTTCGCTCATAGTTCCTCCGATCATATAGAAAGGTGCAAAAAGAGAGCCAACTTTTGGTTGGCTCTGTAATGTTTAGGCTGCTTCTTCT
>CAZYIJ010000010.1:18470-24799 GCA_964647425.1 uncultured Anaerolineaceae bacterium | reverse complement strand
TGTACCTGAGGCGTATTTTGGTTGCGCTGGAGGAGAAACGGGGCGCGATTTTTGGTTTGGAGCGGGAAGCCGCCCAACGCAAAGTGGTCGCGGCAACCTCCGTATTGATTTTGGTGGGCTTGTTGACTGTTGGCGAATTTATCGTGGCTACCTTTTTGGCGGGTGAACTGGCACAGGAACCAACCTTTGCCACGCCGACGATTGAAGTGCTGACCACGGCAACCACCACTTTGCCCGGTCCGGTCCCGACTGATGCAACGCCAACACCCACCAAGTATCCGCAAGCAGAAATCGAAGGAATCCAGAGCGTTTGCATCAACGATGTTTTGGAAATTGAAACCCCGGCACACCTGGATGAAGTCACGGGTGTTGTAGAATTAGTTGGAAGCGTGAATACAGAAAATTTTGGCTCGTACAAGTATGAGTATTCAACCATGGGCGAGCCCAACTGGCAGACCATTGCCGCTGGCAGCGGCACGCGGATTGATGAAAGTCTCGGCAGTTGGTATACCAGCGACTTGCTCTCAGGAGAATATATGCTCAGACTGGTAGCGCTCGATAATGACGGCATTGAACAATCGGCTTGTGTAATTGTTGTTACCGTTGCATCAAATCAATAGAGGGATTCATGGCAAAACTGAAAGTACTCAAAGCAAATCAAAACCATTATGAAGATATGGTCAGTATCGATCACAGCATTACCAGCACGCACGCTCATCGACTGCAAACTGAACACGATGGTCAAATCACCACTTTCTGCTTTCAACCGGTCAAGTTACCGCGTGAGGCACATTTGAGCTACATGCGGGATAAGGATTCCTTATTGAAATCCTGGGACCAGGCCAGCCAGATATTTGTCGGGGAACTGGATGAGGTGGTTGTCAGCTATGTGGCTATCGATGCCAAGACCATGCCTGGCACTGCCCGGGTGAGCGACCTGGTGGTGATGCCCGAATTACGCAATAAGGGTATCGCACGTACCATGATTTCCGTGGTTGAGAATTGGACCATTGAGAATAAACTCGAAAGAATTTTAATTGAAATGCCCATGCGTAATTATCCCATGGTGGAATTAGCGTTACAGAGCGGTTATGAACTTTGTGGTTTTATGGATGCCTATTTCCCGAATGGTGACCCAGCCTTGTTCTATCAAAAAAGGCTGGCATAAGGCACATTTAACCCATGTTTTTGATGATCAACCTCTCCCTGGTCCTTGAGACCCTTAACCAGATCCTGTATGCGGCTGTGGCAATCACCGCGATTGCCTTGCTGATGTACACTTCTGGTTTCAATTTGAGGGATCGCATTGTTCAGACCTTTGCGTTGATCTTGCTGTGCGTAGTCATGATTTACACGGGTGAAACGGTGGCAGCGGTATCGAATGAACCGGAGTACATTCAACTGTGGTTACAGCTGAAATGGATTGGTTTGATGATGCTGCCAGCGGTTTATTTGCATTTTTCGGACGCGCTGCTGACCGTCAGCGGCAGACCCAGCCGCGGCAGGCGCACAACTTTCGTCTGGGTGACATACCTGATCACTGGAGCAGCTGCAATTCTGATCTTTTTTGGCGTCACGATTGGCGAACTTGCGCCAGATAAAACACCGATGTTTTTTCTTGAGCGCAACCAGATCACGTTTTTCTTTGGTCTTTTTTACCTCATCGTGATGGCGATGGTCAGCTATAACCTGATTAGAGCGATGATCCGCACTGCCACCAAAACTGGCTTGCGCCGGATGATCTACTTGTTGGCTGGCGCGGCTGCAATCGCGTTCAGCAGCATCATCTTCCTGTTTCATGGCAACAATTGGTTCGCAAACCACCCACATTGGTTCTGGTTCCTCAGCATCCTGGCATCTTCGGTCGCCATTTTCTTTATGGTCGTAATGACTTATACGGTTTCATTCTTCGGCTTGCTCTGGACGGACCGACAGATCAAAAGCCGTCTTTTCCGCTGGCTTTTGCGAGGACCTTTCACAGCTGCGGTTGTGCTTGGTCTTACCACGGTTGCCCGCAGATACGGTGAGTTGCAGGGTGACTCGTACATCTATTTTGTTCCAATTGTGATGGTGGGCGGTACTTTACTTTTACAGTACGCGATTAATATTTTCTCGCCATATATCGAGAAATCCTTCTTTTGGGGGGATGACCGCGATGATCTGGAAACGATCCAATCTTTACAAGACCGGATGCTGACTAACCGTGACCTGATCCAATTTCTGGAAACCACTGCTGCTCTGATCAGCGACCGTTTGCCAGTTTCGGGAGGGTTCATTGCCCTGCTGGAGGGCGAGAAAGTAACCAGGTCAGTGAGCACTGGCGATCAAAAAGCGATCGAAAATTACCTGGTTGATGAAAACTTTATCAAAGAAGCACAAGAGAACCTGGTCGATCAGGATGGTTTGATCGAGTGGCAGGGCTTGTTCCTGGTACCCCTGGAATATCGTTTTGAGGACGGAACAACCAAGCTATTGGGATTGGGCGGATTTGTTAAAATCGAAGTCCGGGAGATTGAAGAAGAAGACAGGGAAGCCGTCCTTCAACTTGCGGAGCGCGCCACCCTGGCGATTAAAGACCATACGATCCAAAAGCAAGTGATCGAGAGCCTTTCAGCGCTGCAAACCGAAGTCGATTACCTCCAGAATATCCGGGCTACCTCCAGCTTCAATGTAGACAAACTTACAAATATTGAGCAGCCAGAGCTGCCTGAAGGCATGGCAACCTGGGTAAAAGATGCCCTGACGCACTATTGGGGTGGACCAAAACTGACGAACAATCCATTGATGCAGTTAAAAGTAGTCGAAGAAGAAAGCGAAAATCTGGATGGCAACCGTACCAACGCGCTGCGTTCCGTGTTGACAGAGGCAATCGAGATGATCAAACCGAGTGGTGAGCGCAAGTTTACCAGTGAGTGGCTGCTTTACAACATCCTTGAACTGAAGTTTTTACAGGGAAAGAAAGTGCGGGAAGTCGCCCGAAAATTAGCAGTATCTGAAGCTGACCTTTACCGTAAGCAGAAAATTGCCATCGAGAGTGTTGCCCAAAAAATTGCCGTGATGGAAGCCAGCGCAAATGGCAATGGAGAACACCCGACTCCCCCTGATCATTCTGAAAAATAAACTTCCTCGTTGATTCTGGCATGATTATTGTAAGGTTCAGGTTGAATATTGTGGCAAATTTGCGGAGTTAAAACGTGGCACAAAATAAGACCAGTACAGCAAAAATCAGCAAAGCGAAAGCACTTGAGCTACAAAAAGCCCAAGAGGTTGAAGCGCAGCATAAACTTGAGAAACAAAAGAAAACCCAACGGGTGATTTGGGACCTGACCGCATTGTTTCTCCTGGTTGTAAGTGCTGTTTTGCTGCTGGCACTACTGGGAGTAACCCACGGCAAACTGGTGGATAGCGGCGTCTTTACGCTGAAACGCTGGTTTGGATGGGGACGCTTTTTAGTAGCTGTTGCCATCTTCCTGACTGGTTGGATTCTGCTTCTCTGGAGGAAATCTCCACCCGAAGACTTCAAGTTAGGTCGGATTTTATTGATTGAACTGGGGCTGTTCCTTCTGCTGGGCGTCTTCTCGGCATTCGCAAACGACTCGGTTTTCAAAATCAATGCAGGAAGTAGCGCTGGCGGTATTGTCGGTTTTGGCTTGGCATATCCACTGCGCAACCTGATTGGCAATGCGCCCAGCGGGGTCTTCCTTCTGGTCATCGCCCTGGTGTTACTCATTCTTGGTTTTCGTTTGTCTTCACGCATTGAACGTTGGGCAAAGGGCGAGTTGAACCAATTCCAAGCGTATCCGCAAGTCTTTCAGAACGAAGATACGGGTCTGCCAGAATTTGAACCTATTCAGGTTGAAACACAAAAAACTCAAACCGCTCGTGTACCTTCAAAGACCAGTCCCAAACCCAGGATCCAGATGGAACTGCCGCTCGCTTTCCGCAAAGGGGAGCTGGTTGATAACAACAAGCCAACCAAAGAGGTCAAAACCAAACCGCGTTCCGATCTTTTACCCCCTCTGAGTTTGCTCGACCAGGAAAAAACCGTCGTGGCAAACCAAGGCACAATCAACATGAACGCTGCCATGCTCGAAAAAACGTTGGGAGATTTTGGCGTACCTGCCAAGGTGATTGGTTATCGGGTTGGACCGACTGTTACTCAATTTGCAGTTGAGCCGGGTTATTTTGACAAAGGCAACACGGAAGAGAAACAGAAAGTTCGTATCTCCCAGATTTCCGGGCTCTCAAAAGACCTTGCTCTTGCGCTGAAAGCTGAGCGCTTGCGGATTGAAGCTCCTGTGCCAGGAGAAAGTTATGTGGGCATTGAAGTGCCGAACACCGAACACACTTTGGTCCGGCTGCGACCTCTACTCGAATCATCTGAATTTAATGAAGCCAAATCATCACTGGCAATTCCTATTGGCAGAGGTGTATCGGGTCAACCGATTGTTTCGGACCTGGCGAGCATGCCCCACTTGCTTATTGCCGGTACAACCAACTCAGGTAAATCGGTCTGTATTGCCGCATTAACTATGGCATTGGTGATGAACAACAATCCGGATGATTTGAAATTGGTCATGGTAGATCCAAAGCGAGTGGAATTAAATCGTTTCAACGGTCTACCCCATCTGCTTGGTGAGGTCGAAACAAACATTGACCGGATCATGGCTGTGCTCAGGTGGGCTACAACCGAAATGGATAACCGTTACCGCCTGCTTGAAGTGCTGCATGCCCGTAACCTGGAAACCTACAACCAGAAAATGGACAAACTCGACAAGCCACGTATGCCCAGGGTGGTCATATTGATCGATGAATTAGCAGATCTGATGATTAGCGCGCCTGATGAAACTGAAACTGCCATTGTTCGACTGGCGCAAAAAGCTCGCGCGGTCGGACTCCACCTGGTGGTTGCCACCCAACGACCAAGCACCGATATTATTACCGGGGTGATCAAAGCCAACCTGCCGACCCGGATTGCCTTCACAGTCGCTTCTTCGGTAGATTCCCGCGTGATCCTTGATGTGAGCGGTGCAGAAACGTTACTGGGAAAAGGCGATTTGCTTTTCCATCATTCTGAGGTTGGACACCCACAACGCGCGCAAGGAGTGCTGGTCTCTGATCATGAAATTCGTAAGGTGATCGCCTGGTGGCAGGAGCAGGAACTGCAGGAACAATCGAGCCCGATAACACTGGTGTTGCCAGACACAAACGCTGGATTAAAAACGGAAATCAGTGATCAAATCGAAACAGATGAGAGTGCTGAAGAGGAAGTTCCCTGGGAAAAAGATGTGAAAAGTCTGGAAGTGGGCGATGGTGACGAAACCCTCATCCGACAAGCAACCGAACTGGTGCGCGTCAAACGGCGCGCAAGCGCATCCTATCTGCAACGGCATTTGCGACTTGGTTATCCCCGCGCTGCCTGGCTGATCGAGGAATTGGAAGCCCGCGGTGTTTTGGGACCTGCCAGCGGTGCCCGGAAAGAACGCGAAATCCTCTTACCTGAACCGGAGAATGAAGGAGAAGAGGATGAGGTTTTTGAAGAATGAGTGAAGACAAAACTGGCAAATTTAATTTTGAGACCTTCCTGAGGAAAGCCTTCAAAACACCGTTGGCGTGGCTGGCTAGCCGGCTGCTAAAGATCGGTATTACTCCCAACCACATAACCCTGTTCGGGTTGCTGGGTAATGTTGGCGCGGCGGTCTTGATCGCACTTGGTCACTTATCTTGGGGTGGCTTAATTGCTGCACTGATGGCACCACTGGATGCCGTTGATGGCGCCATGGCACGCCAGCGCGGTAATCCCAGCCGTTTTGGAGCGTTTTTCGATTCAGTCATCGATCGTTATGACGAGCTCATTTTACTAGGCGCATTGGTTTTTTACTTTTTCAATCAGTCTAATCTCACTGGCGTAATGCTCACTTTTGTTGCAGCCATGGGCTCGGTTTTGGTTTCTTACACTCGGGCACGGGCCGAAGGCTTGGGTCTGGATGCAAAAACGGGGATTCTTACCCGAATTGAACGAGCAATAATCTTGATAATCGGTCTACTACTCGGAAAACCGATCTTTTCCGTTGGTATAATTGCGTTATTGGCAAACATTACTGCAATTCAGCGTATTTGCCGGGTCTGGCAACAATCAAAGGCTGAATAGACCAAAATGGTCTTAGAAAGGGAACCCTATGCCTCAAGGTTTTAATATTGGTCCGTTAACGATTCGTTTTTATGCGATTTTAATTATTATTGGCGCGATTGCCGGCGCATGGTTGGCATCCAGACAAGCCAAAAAACATGGTGAAGATAGCGAAATCATTCTCGATTTACTGCCTTGG
>CAZYIJ010000010.1:0-18460 GCA_964647425.1 uncultured Anaerolineaceae bacterium | reverse complement strand
CTTTGGCACGTTTTTACCCCTTCTGCTTCCAACATCGCCCAAGGGGTCACCACCGAGAACTATCTCAGGAATCCAATCGAGATCCTCAAAATGTGGAAAGGTGGACTTGGCATTCCCGGTGGGGTTATTGGTGGCGCGCTGGCTTTGATCGTCTATACCAAAGCAAAAAAGCTAAGTTTTTGGCAATGGGCAGACTTTATCGCTCCAGGTCTGTTGATTGGACAAGCGATCGGTCGTTGGGGCAATTTTGTGAACCAGGAAGTTTACGGACGTCCATCAAACTTGCCCTGGGCAATCACCATTGACCCACAATATCGAATACCCGGTTTTGAATTTGTAGAAAAATACCACCCGTTGTTCCTTTACGAAGGTTTGCTAAACCTGATAGGAGCTGGGGTTTTGCTGTGGATCGACAGAAAATTCAAAGACAAGTTGTTTAAAGGTGACATATTCTTTGGTTACCTGATTTGGTATTCTACTGTGCGCTTTGCTCTCGAGTTTCTCCGTCTCGACCCTTCCCCGGTAAATGGGATCAACATCAATCAAACTTCCATGCTGGTGGTGGGCGTTCTGGCTGCGATTTTCCTCGTTCTCAGGCACACGGTCTGGTCGGGCAAAATCGCGGAAAAAGAATTGGCAGCTAAGGAACACAAGCTTGTCCTGCAGGAACAGGCAACCCTTGTGGAAGACGAACTTGTTGTCGAAGAACTTGAAGATCTTTCTGTTGAGGATGAACTTGATTTAAGCGATGACATCGAAGTATTTGAGGGAGAGGTTGCGGAAATAGTCAATGAGGGCGAACTCTTTGAAGAAGGTGATCTAACCCTCGTTGAAGATGAAACCTGGGTTGCAGACAGCCTTGTTGAAGAACCGGAAGAATGGTTGGATGACCACCTGCCGGATGTTGATACGGAAGAATTGCCGGAAATCGACGAGGAATACGCTGCTAACGAACCTGATGATGACAATCCGGATGAAGCCTGAGTTCAGTTGTAGTATTGGTATGAATGTGAACCGGTTCGTGATAACGAGCCGGTTTTTTTATCAGTCGACCAGGGTCATTCCTCGCAATTATCAACAATAGCAGTGGTAAAATTCAGCAATCCTACACCAAGTAGCGATATGGTCAACAGGACGACCGGATGGAGAAGAACGCTATGATGACAATTGATGAACAAGTTGAATACCTGATGCAGGGAGCTGATTTTGGTGATGCAAACATTGCCGAGACAATGGCAGTTGAATTACGCGAGAGACTGGTTGAATCGGCGAAAACCGGACGACCTCTGCGGGTTTATTGCGGATACGACCCCACTTCAACCGACTTGCACCTGGGTCATACTGTCACCATGCGAAAGTTGCGCCAATTTCAGGAACTGGGGCACCAGGTTTTGTTTGTGATTGGTTCCTTTACAGCCATGATTGGGGATCCATCGGACAAAGACAAATTGCGTGCTCAGCTTTCACACGAGAAGGTGATGGAAAATGGGCGCACCTATGCCGAGCAGGCTTTCCGGATTTTGGATGCTGAGAAAACAGAAATTCATTACAATCACGAATGGCTGCAGAAACTAACCTTGACAGACATGGTGGAATTGGCTTCCAACTTCACCGTTCAGCAGTTTCTGGCACGCGATAACTTCCATAAACGCTTTGATAAAAGTGAGCCGATCTACCTGCACGAATTTTTCTATGCCATCATGCAAGGTTATGATGCCTATCATTTGAATGCTGATGTGCAGATTGGTGGGTCGGACCAGTTATTCAATATCATTACGGCTGCCCGTAAGTTGATGGCATTCTTTGGTCAGAAACCCAATATTGGCATTGTTCTCGGCATTTTGCCCGGTACCGATGGCGAAGTGCGCATGAGCAAATCTCTTGGCAATCACATTCCGCTCAACACCAGTGCCGAGGATATGTATGGAAAAGTGATGAGCATTCCGGATAAAGCAATGCCAGTCTATGCCCGGCTGGCTACACAATGGTCGCCAGAAGAGCTGCACAGTTTTGAAAACGGTCTTGCATCCGAAACTTTGCACCCCCGCGACGCAAAGATGAAACTCGCGTTTGGGATTGCCAGCGTTTTTTACGGCGAAAAAGCTGCAGGTGTTGCCCAGGAACAGTTTGTTAACACCTTCCAGAAGGGCAATATCCCTGATGCAATGCCGGAGTACCAGTTAAAAGAGGGTGACAATCTGATCGATATTTTGATTACCCAAAAAATGGCAAATTCGCGCGGGGAAGTCCGCCGTTTGCTTGAACAGCAAGGGATAAAGCTGGATGGAGAAACGGTTAGTGATGGGAATGTAGCGTTGAAGTCGGGCGTGGTCTTACAGGTTGGTAAACGCCGATTTTTGCGCTTGGTTTAGTTCAGCGGATGTTCCCAACATACCAGCCTTCGGAGGGTGGTGTTCTAATTCGTAGCTGATAAATTCAAGAGTGTACTGCCGATGGTAAGGGCGAGATCAGAGGCGTCTGCCTCAATCGCAACGGCGATTGCCAATGGCGTGGCAGACCATTCGGGTGTTGTCCCGCCGATGTACCAGGTGAGCGGCTCTTCCTCATTGATCATGGCATGACCGATCTGGTACCAGATCGGGCGCGTATCGGAGAGCAATGGGGCCTGGACTTCTGCAGATAAGCTTGGGGTTAAGACAGTTGATTCTGATTTGCCAGGTCCAAGCGCCTGCCAGGTTCCTTCTGGAGTGAGATAGGAATTAACCAAAGCAGGAACAGGGCGCACACCGTTATTGGTTATCGTGGCAGCAACCATAGCCATTTGGACAGGGCTTACGTTGATCTCCATAACCAAAAGCGGATTTTCGTCCAATTCCTCGCTTGTAAGCGCAGGGGCAGGTTGGGCAGTTTCGATCGCAAGGTCTGGTGCCGAAAACAGCCCAAAGGCTTCCAGATCAGCTTGCAAGAGAGTTGGATCGGTTGAGGCTAATATTTCTTCTGTGATACTTTCACATCCAAACTGGAAGGCGTTGAGGGTAGCACCCTGATTTTGCATGGCACTGTAGCAGTATTGGTCCAAGCGGGCGAGGTCTTGAGAAGCGCTCAGTTCGAAGGCATTATTGCTTTCTATCAGACTTCCGAATGCAAGCGTTCCCGATAATGTCCCGAGTGGGTAGGAACCTTGTGTGGCACGATTCAGCAAGGGCGCATCCGTGCGCAGCATCAGGTCGTCCCAAGTCTCAGAGAGGGTATTTGAATTAAAACTTGGATGAGAAGCGATCGCATAAATCTCACCGGTCTGGGCATTGGCAAGCACGATGGCACCTTTGTGATCACCTAAAAGCTCATCAGCTTTATTTTGGAGTGTCATATTGATATTAAGTTTGACGTCTAATCCAGCTGGCGGCTGATTGTAAAACAATTCGTGCTGCCAGCGTTCCTCCAGGGGAACTCCAGCATAACCACGCAGAAGCGCGTATTGCGAAAGATTCAATCCACTTTGCCCATAAGCAGGATTAGCGTACCCCAAAGTATTTGAAAGCTGTGGTTCGTTCACCCATAGTTCGTAAGAGCCAGAGGTTCCACGAACTTCAACCAACTTTTCACCAGAGAGGGCATAAATTTCCCCCCTTGGAGAATAGCGATCATATACTGCCCAACGCGGGTTCTCTGCCCTGGCAAGCAGGGTTTCCCGATTTGGGAAAGCCAGATAACTATTCCACGCTGTGATTAGAAGAAAGATGCCTATGAAGATGCTTGTGATCCAGTGATAAGGGCTGCGAACTTTTTCAGGCAAATCCTGGGAACTTGTTTCGGTGCTGATACGAAGCAATAACAAAATCGCCAGGATATTTGTTACTAATGAAGACCCGCCATAAGAGAGAAAAGGAAGGGTTACACCAGTCAGCGGCACCAGGCCAAGGTTGCCACCAATGATGAAGGTGGACTGCAGGGCAATATAAGCCGAGATACCGAAGGCAAGGTAGCGCCCAAAGGTGGTTTTACTGGTGAGGGCGATATTGATCCCGCGTATTACCAGCAAGAGGAGCAATAACATGACTGCGCTCGTACCGAGTAAGCCCAATTCTTCCCCGATAGTGGTGAAGATGAAATCAGAAACAGCAATTGGAACAAACTGGGGACTGCCTAAACCCGGTCCTGTGCCGGTGAGACCGCCGCTTGCGATAGCAATTTGTGCCTGAGCTAACTGCCAGGCGTTGCCGCTTGTGTTAAACCAGGGATTCAGCCAGATATCGACCCGTGTCTTAATTACATCAAAGACGAAGTAGCCTATCGAGCCTGCCAATACTGCCAGCGCAGGGATAATCCACAGCAAGCGCCGCCTTTGGGTTGTCACAGTCAGCATTAAAATGTAAAGGCTGATAAACAGACTGGCTGTTCCCAGGTCGCGCTGGGCAATGAGAAGCAGACCTGCAAAACCAACAACTACCAATGTTGGGAACACTGAGCCAAGCCAACTGACATTGGGGCGGATCTGGTCAGCAAAAAAGGCGGCCAGGTAGATGATCAGGAGCAATTTTAGCGGTTCGGACGGTTGAACGTAAAAATCAATCACTTTCAGCCAGAGCCTTTGCCCGATTCCGGTCGGATTGACACCAATAACAAAGGTCAGCCCAATTAAGATCAGACCTAAAAGCAGCCAGATGTATTTGTAATTCTTCAGAATTTTGACTAAGTCAGTTGTATGTAAGCCTGCCAAAAAAAGGCCGCAGGCTACCAAATACCAAACAGTTTGTTTGAGACCCAGGTCTGGGGAGAGCCGCCAAATGGTCAGCATACCCAAGCCGGCCAAGCCGGCTGTTGCAGGAAAAATCCAGGGGTCCCTATTGGGAAGCTTTCGGCTAATATTCCGCTGGAGCAGCAGGGTGCCAACCAACCAGGCAGAAAAAGGTATAAAGTATTCGGCTGTTAATAACAGAGATTCACTATGCAACCTGGTGCCATTGGCAAGTGCCAAGGTGGCGGCATAGAAAAAAAGAGTGATGCAGACCATCAAAAGCATCGGGGGATGCGATGGAGTCTGCTTTCGGGATGAGGTTGTCACATTACCCCAGGTATTTACCTGTCAAAAGCGTTAATTTTTCCTTCATCGCCGTGTCCATATGTCCCGGGTTGGTGATGAAAGCGTATTTCAGTGCTTCGTCGCAGGCACATTCTTTGGAAAAACCCTCTTCAGTTGAAAGTAAATCAACCAGGCGGACAAGACTTCTTTGGGCGATGGCAGTGTTTTTCTTCAAAGTATTGATCACCATGTCAACGGTGACTGCTTCTTCTGTTTCATGCCAACTGTCATAATCTGTGACATGAGCCATGGTGGCGTAGTGGATTTCTGCTTCACGCGCCAGAAAAGCTTCAGGACAAGCTGTCATTCCAACTAAAGAAAAGCCTAATTTACGGAATGTATTGGATTCGCCTCGGGTGGAAAACCGGGGACCTTCGATGGTGACCATAGTGCCGCTGTCGTGGACCTTGGTATCTTCGCCTTCCAACGCTTTGAGCAAGAGTTTACTCAAAACGGGGCAGAAAGGATCGGCTGAACTGACATGTACAACCATCCCATTGCCAAAAAAGCTGCGTTCGCGGTCTTTGGTGAAATCAAAGATCTGATCGGGTATGATGATGTCGCCAGGAGCGTAGTCTTCCCGTAGAGATCCAACGGCACTCACACTGATGATCTTATCAATGCCAAGAAGCTTAAACGCCCAAATATTGGCGCGATAGTTTACTTCGGTAGGGCTGTAAACATGACCAATGCCGTGTCTTGCCAGGAACGCCAGTTTTTTGCCATGAATTGAACCCGTAACAATGGGAGAAGAAGGCTTACCGAAAGGTGTTTCAAGTTCGAGCGTCTCGACGTTTTCGAAACCCTCAAATCCATATAGACCAGATCCTCCGATGATTCCAAATGCGTATTCTGTCATGCTTTTTTCCTCTCTTTCAGTTACTTGAGTGGTTTGATGTAGACTTTAAAAACGGCGTCACCACAGGAAATCGAGTCGGTATCCTTAATGACGATCGGTTCTTCAATTTTCAGGTCATCCAACCAGGAGCCATTGGTCGATTTGAGGTCTTCATACCACCATTGGTTGAGGTGATAGGTCATGCGACCATGCCGCCCAGAGACTGTTTCATCGTCCAAAACCAAGTCGCAATCAGGGTTTCGACCAATCAACACGTCGGAACTGGTGTAAGTTTGAATCATCTGGTCATCGTTGATGGTGGTTGCCAGAGTGAGGGTAGGAATCGGGATGTTTCCTCCGCGCAACCTGGTGCCGGTAACGCTCTTCCACAGCAGCCAGACGGCAACGCCCAGGAAGGCGTACAAACTGATGAACAGAAGGATTCGCAAGACCAAACCAGTAACAGCGTTCATTCCGTTCTCCCGAAAATGTTGCGCGTAGGTTTAGAGACGGATTGTTCAAGCCATTGATTGTAGATCATCTTGGTTTGACCGATCTGAATGACATCGCCAGGTTTAAGAGCAACGTTGCTGACAGGAAAATCATTGATGGTGGTTCCGGCTTTGGAACCGAGATCAAACAGGTAAAAACGCCCATCATCAGCGCGAAGCTGGATATGATCTCTGGAGACCATCGGGTCATCCAGCACAAGATCATTTGTAGAACGGCGACCAATGTTGATGACTGGCTTCGTCAGGAAAAAAGTTTCCTGGTCAGTCATGATCAGGCAGGCGTCTTTGGGCAAGGCTTCTTCCTGCGGTTCCCGTGTGAGTTTCTGGAGGGCAGTTTGCCGGCAGGTGATTTCTTCTTTCGAGAAATCTGTCTCCACCTGGATTTGATTGCTGGTCAAATCGGGGGATTGTAATAACTGGATAATCGGTTTTTTCTTAACCTCGTAGCCCTGCTCTTTCCAGGAAGCTTCCAAGGCAGAAGACACTTCATCAAGCAAAGGGAGGGAGGCTTGCCAGGCTTCCCACCGTTCGGAGGATACTTTGAGTGTGATCAGATCGGGCATACATTGTTCAAAATTTCCATCTTGTATCTTGATTTGATCTTCGATCAACTCGATAAGGGTGTAACTTAGGGAACTGGAAACGCCAGGAAATATCAACCTGTCCAACTTTTCTTCCAGGAGATAACGCAACTTATCTTCGATGCTCTGCAGTAGTTTTCGCATTAAACCTCTTTTGAATTATACCTGTGAACATTCCATTGGGTTGCTTGCAAGGCGAATTGAAACCGAGCGCAGTGTTCTTTTGGAGGAATGGAGGCATTTTCCAGGAATTTTAGACCGCATAAATGGGATTACAAAAAATCCAGCCCCGGTGGCGATTGCGATAATCGATATAAACTTCCACTCTGTAAACCCCTGGTTCTTTGGTCAAATATGTCAATACTTCGCGGTCCTGATGCTCTTTTATTACAACGCCATCTTTCAGCAAGCGGACGTGGGTTCGGATGGGCAAACGGACTTGGAAAGTAAGACCCTCTGCTGCCTGAACTTTGTCGCCCATAGAGAAAGTTCCTTCATTGGTGTTGCAGGTGAAGCGGAAACCCCTGGTTGGATGGGGCAGGTCAAACGCACAAAAAGCGTGACCCTGGCGCAATGCTTCGAGGATCATAATTCGGTCGGAATTTATTTCACCGGTCAGTTTGCTGGGAGTCAGGACATGCGTGGTAAGCGAACGAAATTGGAAAGCATAAGGATAAAGCTTGACGCGTAACGGCCCATAGCGATAGTCAATGGCATGGGCATCCACGCCGGCAACGGCGACTACCGGCTGTTTTGACGTAAGTAGAAGTTGGTCCCAGAGTTGTAAAGTCTTTTCTGATGGACCCTGACCCATAAATTGTGGAAAAAGAGCATGCAGAGCGGCTTTTGGCAGCGATTGTGAACGGGATTTGAATTCGCTCATCTGGTTCCACAGCTCAATGCCGGTATAACCTTTGACCGACCAGTCCCGCCAGCCGAATTCACCTTCGTTAAATGCTGGCAAGGTGTCTTCAATCGGGTGTGCGATAAAAGAAAGAGAACCAGTTGCATTAACCTGGTCAATCAGTTTTTGTGGATCGCTGGCATAGCGGGAAAGTTCCTGCTTGTGACCAAAAACCAGGAGATGACTGCCGCCACCTGGTAAGGCTCGGTCGTGGATCTCTTCACCAACCAGAAGGAGCAGGCGCTGCTTGCCGCGTTGGTGGTAGCCATCCAAGCCCTGGACAAGAACATTATGATCCGTCACCAGCAAGGCATCCACACCCGCATCCAACCCGGCTTCAGCCAGGTCTTTGTGCAGCCCCGTGCCATCTGAGTAACGGGTGTGCATGTGCAAGGCAACGATCAGTTCTTCCATAATAGCAAGATTATACCGCTTGGTTAAAGGAGGGGAGAGAGTTCTTAGATGATTTTGGGAAAAGTTGAGAAACTGGCTACTAAAATGCACTACAGATTTTGAATAATGGATATAATCATTCTTTGCAAATTAGACATATTTGGTGGATGAGGTATAATCTACCTGCTATTAACTGGAGGACGAGAATTCAATGATCTTAAATATTGCCATTATTATCATTTCGATTGCATTAATTACCAGCATTTTGCTGCAGAGTAAAGGCATAGGCCTGGGTGGTCTGGCCGGCGGCGATTCTGGTGGAGTTTACACCCAACGACGCGGAATCGACAAAGTGATGTTTTATATCACTATTGCTCTCAGCGTTGTATTTTTAGTTCTGGCTTTGGTAAGCGTAATTGTATCGGGGTAAGTCTCCTTTACAATTCCCAAGAAATCCGAACTTAATCATGGAGAAAATTGACGACTCACCCAATACGTGAGTTGTCTTTATTGTTTATGGAAAAATTTCGCTGGCAGTTGCTGATCGTCTTTATCACTGGACTGGTAGTCGGGTTGGTTCTGTTCTTCCAGCAACGAACGCCTCAGGCAGAAGTGAGCGAGACACCGAATCCAATCAGTGGTGGAAGCTACACGGAAGCCTTGGTCGGATCTTTTATGCGACTGAACCCCGTGTTCGATCATTTTAATCAGCCCGATCGCGATATCAATCGCTTGCTGTTCAGCAGTCTGGTCCGCTTTGATTCCAGTGGTCTACCGATTGGTGATTTAGCCCAAAGTTGGAATGTATCTGCTGATGGTGCTGTCTACACGGTGAATTTGAGAACTGATGCTGTCTGGCACGATGGACAACCTGTTACCGCTCAAGATGTGATTTATACGATTTCGCTCTTGCAGAGTGCAAGTCCATTGGTTCAGCCCAGTATGCAGGGGTTTTGGAGCACAGTAAATGTAAGCGCGATTTCTGATTCCTTGTTGGAGTTCTCACTCCCTGCCGCTTTTGCCCCTTTCATGGATTACTTAAGCTTTCAAATCTTGCCTGCGCATTTGCTTGGAAACCTGGGTATCGATGAATTAGTAGACCATCCATTTAACCTGTCGCCAATCGGCTCTGGTCCTTATCGGTTCGATTCCCTTGAAACGGAAAACGGAATCATTACAGGAGTCAACCTGGTTTCTTACGAATACTACTTTAACGGAACCCCCTTTATTGATGAAATTCGTTTCCGTTATTATTCTGATGAAAAAAGTGCGATGGATGCCTATTTTGAAGGTGAAGTAGATGGGCTATCCGAGATTCAAAACGAGGATCTGGCAACTGTTCTCAACCAAACCGGGCTCAATCTTTATTCAAGCAGGCAACCCAAGTTGAGCATTGTGTTTGTTAACTTGGGTAATCCTAATGTTCCAATCTTACAAAGAGTGGAATTCAGAAAAGCGCTCATGGCTGGCGTAAACCGCCAAATGATGATCGATGCCGTCTTGTTTGGTCAGGGTGTTTTGGCTCAGGGACCGATCATGCCAGGAAATTGGGCTTATTATTCCGAACAAACAGCTTATCGCTATGACCCGGACGGAGCAAAGCAGATCCTGGCAGGTATGGGGCTGACGCTTGCTGAGAATGGACGCTTTATCAGTGATGGTGCTTTGATCGAGTTGAACTTGTTGGTACCAGACGACCCTGAGCATCTCGCGTTCGCGGAGATATTGCGACAGAATTGGGAAAAAATTGGAATCGGAATCACAATTACTGCTCTACCCTATGACCAGGTGATTACCAACCTGGAAAATCGCGATTTCCAATTAACTTTAGTTGAGATTGATCTCTCAGAAACCCCTGACCCGGACCCTTATCAGTTTTGGGCTGAATCGCAAATCGAGACTGGGCAAAATTACGCCCAGTGGTCCAATACCACTGCCAGCAGCTACCTGGAGCAAGCCCGTCAGACTCCTAATGTTGAGATGCGAACGCGCTTGTATCGCAATTTCCAGGTGCTGTTTGAGGAAGATCTGCCTTCTTTACCACTCTTTTATCCCATCTATAACTATGCAGTGAAAGATTCCATCAAGGATCTCAGTTTTGGTCCTTTGTATAACCCGGCTGACCGCTTTAATAACGTATATGAGTGGTATATCCTAACCGGCGTTGAATAAATAACTCTTAAAGCTCAGAGAAGGAAACCAGGCGTGGACAAAAAACCAGCAAAAAACCCGGTGGGATTTACCGATTTGATCGGCGCACATGGTGTCAGTAAAAGTGATATACGCATCCAGCTGCTTGGTGCGATTGACGAAGCCAGCGCAGCCTTGAGCCTTGCAAAAAGCTTTCTAACAGACAACAACGACATCCAGGTTTTGACATCCAGTCAGCAAGACCTTTCTTATCTGATGAGCTTTACGGCTCGAATTGGAACTGAGAAAATGCTGCCGGAAGATCCTGTCTTTTTCGCAAATGAATTAGTTGAACTTGAGAGTAGTCTTGAACAAATGCAATCCCAGGTAAAAATGCCCAACAGATTCATCTATCCCGGTGAAAACCAGGTGACTGGGGCCTTGGACCTGGCAAGAACAATCGTCCGTCGTACTGAAAGAACTTTGAATGCTGGCTATGACAGCCTGGGAGTGGAAGCTCCAAACGCAAGGCAATATATCAACCGTCTGAGCAGTTTGTGTTATCTGCTCATTTTAAAATATTCTGTGCGTCCCAAGGAATAAGCCTACATGACAGGTACCCTCATAAACTTCGCTGCGGTGATCGTCGGCAGCCTGATCGGGTTGTTAGCAGGCAACCGCATCCCTGAAAAAACCCGTCAATTACTTGTTTCTGCCTTAGGTCTGTTCACCCTTGCTTATGGCATTTTTATCTTTGGCCAAACCCAAAATATGCTCATCCCACTTTTTTCACTGGTTTTGGGCACGATTATCGGTGAATTGCTGAAAATTGAAGAGGGTATGAATGGCTTAGGGGAGCGCATCCACAAGAAACTTACATCTTGGAACCCCAATCTAACCGGGGAATCCCAGAAGTTTATAACCGGGTTTGCTTCGGCATCGCTTTTATTCTGCATTGGACCGATGGCGATTTTGGGTTCGATCCAGGATGGCATAAGCGGAGATTATCAGATGCTGGCGATCAAATCCCTGCTGGATGGAATCGCCTCGATCGCTTTTGCCTCCACCTTGGGGGTGGGCGTTATTTTTTCTGCATTGATTGTGTTGGTCTACCAGGGATCGATCAGTTTATTGGCAAACTTGCTTGGACAGGGATTGAGTGATGCTGTGATAGCTGAGATGACGGCAACTGGTGGAATACTGCTGGTTGGGATCGCGGTTAGCAATTTGCTTCAGATAAAAAAAATCAGGACAGGCAGCTTCTTACCAGCTTTGTTTCTGTCTGTCCTGCTTGTGCTGCTTCTCAATGCACTTGGTATTGCTTATTAAGCCAATCCTTGCTTTTCGTTAAGGGCTCGTTTCATCTTGTGAATATGTTAGTTTCCAGCGGCTGCCAGGGCGGCATCGACCGCGGCTCTTAACTCATTCGAGTAGACCAACTCACCGTTAACCGCAAATGTAGGCGTGGCATTGACCCCTATCATTTGACCGTATTGACGCCCTTCGTCGATGACATTCACCTGGCGATCACTCTCAAGGCAGCTTTGGAACTCGTCAAAGTTCAAGCCAGTGGTGTTGGCATAAGTACGAAGACTCTCATCGGCAAAGGCCCCAATGAAACCGGCGTTTTGATAGATTAGTTTTTTATATTCCCAAAACTTATTTTGTTCACCGGCACAATAGGTGGCTTCTGCGGCTCTGCTGGAATCGTCTTCCTGGAATTGGTAGTTATAGTAAGTCAGGTAGACTTTTCCGCTATCGACATAATCTTTGATGAAGGATTCTTCGTTCTCAAGCGCAAACGTTCTGCAATGCGAACAGGTAAAGTTTGAAAACTGTTCGACTTTGACAGGAGCTTCGGGATCACCAACAGAAGGACCATTGACCTTTCTGCGTGGAATGAAATATAACAAAACCAATGCCAGCGCGATGACTCCGACTACAGCAAAAATTGTTGTAATTGCCTTTTTCTTCTGTTTTTCACGTTGTGCTTTCAACAATTCACGTTGATTTTTTAAAGAGGTCATTTATGGCTCCTTTGAAAAAGATTTAGCAATTATAGTCGTTTAAAAATCAGGGTAGATCAAAACAGTAAACAGGGATCAATGTACCCTCTTGTTTGAAGCCCATGGATTTATATAGCCCCAAAGATGGATGATTATCTACCTGGGTGTTGACGCTGATCAGATCAATGTTGCCATCCTGAAAATGTGCGGAAAGGTCAATCAGCAAAGCTTTCGCGATTCCTTCACCTCTCATTTTGGGATCTACTGCCAATCGGGCAAGGTGAAGATTGTCTAAAAAGCGGGTTGTTATCTGAAAGGCGATCGGTTTGCCGGCCAGAGCTACCAGGCTGGAATACTCGCTTGAGATATAGCATTTTTCAAGACTGAGGTCATTGAGCTGCCAGGGTGGAGAGAAACAAAGCCGGTCAAGTTCTTCAATCTGGGGCAGATCACTTAGACGCATTGGTCTGATCGCGAGATCAGAAGAGATGTTTGGTAGTGAGCCTGAAATTTGGCTGGTGACAAGTGAGATCACCCGATTTTGAACATTAAAACCTTTTGTGATCAAAAGATTCTCGAACCATCCACTGGTTGCCAGGCTGAAAAGGTGGGGGACGCCCTGGGATTTCAACCATGTCAGAGCATGCTCGAGCAATAAATTGAAATTTGAGGTGTGGCTGCCATCCCGACGAGTAAAAAAGAAGCGCAACCAGGCAAATTCCTGTGTCTCAGGTGATACAGACAGGATTGCTTCCAATTTTTCAGAAGAATAGAGGCAGAAAGTGGATTGCTCTGCCAGGCGGGACTTGCTTGGGAACCAATCCAAATGCTCATAAGCCAGGACGGGACTGTTGACAAACTTGAGTAATTCCGTTTGATCACAGACATCTCCCGGGCGAATATTCAAATTCAATTTTTCACCTGCTAAAAACGACTTCCCCAGCTACCACAGTCATGTTTGGCTTGAGTTCTGCTAACTCATCCGGATCCAGCATGAATGGATCGTGGTCGAGAATGACCAGATCGGCTGGCATTCCTGTCTCCAGCAGATCAACCTCTCCAGAGCCAGGTAAGGGTTGAGTAAAAGCGCTGATCGCCTGTTGAAGAGTTACCCGCTGTTGTGGATACCATCCCTGCGGACCGGGCTGTCCATCCAGGCGTTTACGGGTCACTGCAGCGTGGATACCCAGGAAGGGATCGGCACTTTCGACTGGCGCATCCGACCCAAAACGCACATCAACACCTTTTGAGAGCAGACTTTGATAGGCGTAGGCATATTCACAACGTCTACCCCAATGGTGATCCGCTGTGAGAAAGTCAGAGGGGGCGTGAATAGGCTGGACCGAGGCGATAATGTTGTAATCCTTCATTCGCTGCAGGTCAGCGGGCTGGATTATTTGAACATGTTCAATTCGATGAGGAAGAGGTGGAAGATGGTTCTCGCGTTCAAATTGCCTTAGCAAGTGGAATCCATCCAAAACCTCTCTAACAGCCCGGTCACCGATGGCGTGAACTGAAAGCGGCCAGCCAGCAAGGGCAGCTTTTTTACCCAGGTTCGCTAAATCTTCCGCCTTCAATAACAGCATGCCTAAATTTTGAGAACCTTGATAGGGTTCCAACATGGCCGCACTTTGGGGACCCAGGGCACCATCAGCAAAGGCTTTCAGCCAACCGGGTTTCAGGAAAGGAGGGCGGGTCAGCTTTGCTCTCCAGTTTTCAGAGATGACCCGATCAACTTCCTCAGAAGGCAGGTTTTTGGAGATTCTTAATTTCAACTCATCGCGATCGTTCAACAAAAGAAGTGCTTCAGCCGATTGAAACCGGTCAAAATCGTGCACTGCTGTCAGACCCAGGCTGTGCAAGTGTGACTGTGCCCGCAGGATTTTTTTCGCCACTTGTTCGGTATTTGGTTCAGGTAAGTGATTAAAGACGAGAGAAGCGGCATTTTCAAGCAGGATACCGTTAGGTTCACCATATTCGTTTCGCATGATCACACCACCTTCAGGGTCGGGTGTGTTTCGATCGATTCCTGCAATGCGCATAGCCATTGTATTAACCCAGGCAGCATGCAGTGATTTTGCGTGCAAGAAGACTGGGTGATTGGCACTGACCGCATCGAGTTGGGCAGCTGTGCCGTAATCTGCTGGCTGCCAGACGTTGTGATTCCAACCATAGCCGATAATCCAATCATCAGCGGGGGCATTTTGGGTTTTTGTCGCAACCCTTGCCAAACATTCTCCGAGACTATCCGTTTCACAATCCACCGCGTCAAGTTTTTCTGCGGTATAAGCAAGGTGCAAATGGAAATCGCATAAGCCAGGCAAAATAAATTTGCCCGATAAATCAATTTCAGTAATCTGGCTTGATGCACTTTTGCGGGCTTCTTGCAAGTCACCTAAAAACTTGATCTGGCCATCTTCGATGAGCAGAGAATTGCTATGCGGCTTGATTTTGGAATAGATTTTTCCGTTGGCGAAAAGTATGTTTTTACTCATTAATTCCTAATGAATCAAGAATGGCATTCAGCTCTTCATCAGAATAAAAAGCAATGCTGATGGTACCTCCCCGCGTACCTTTGGTCAGATTCACCTTGGTATGAAAAAATTGCCTCAGTTTGTTTTCCAGATCTTCAATTTCGGGCGATCGTGAGGTTGGGTTGTTGGGTCGAGGTGATTTGCCAACCAATTTGCTGACCAAAGCCTCGGTCTGGCGAACATTGAGGTTCAGGGAGATGACCGAATCAAGTGCAACTTCGATCGAGCGATTATTAGGCAGCCCCAATAATGCCCTGGCGTGTCCTTCTGAGATTTGAGCATTGGAAAGTGCTTCCTGGGCTAAGGGGGGCAGATTTAGCAAACGTAAGGTGTTGGTCACTGAAACCCGACTCTTGCCGACTTGTTTGGCGATATCGTCGTGGGTGAGAGAGAAACCATCCAGCAAACTTTGATAAGCCCTGGCTCTTTCGAGCGGGTTGAGGTCTTCGCGCTGGACATTTTCGATGATGGCAAATTCCAGCTGCTGTTGTTCCGTCGCGCTGCGTATGATTGCCGGGACTTCGGTGAGACCAGCAATTTTTGCAGCTCGTAATCGGCGTTCACCAGCAATCAAGATGTAGTGATTTGCTTCTTCTGCAGAAATCAGGATTAGTGGTTGGATGATGCCGTGCTCACGAATTGAATTTGCCAGATCTCCGAGCCCTTCATCGTTAAATTGTTCGCGGGGTTGATGAGGGTTTGGACTGATATTGCCAATTGGCACCTGTACCACTTTATCCCCGGGACTGCTGACGGGTGTTTCTTCCCAACCAGGGATGAGGGCATCCAGCCCACGTCCTAAACCACTTTTCTTTGCCATAATTTACTCCTGACCCGGGTCAATTTTGACCCCATCACCTTTTAAAACTTCCAACGCCAGGTCCCGATAAGCTTGCGCCCCGGATGACTTCGGCGCGTAAACTGAGATAGGCATTCCAAAGGAAGGCGCTTCTGCAAGTCGGATACTGCGTGGAATGATATTTTGAAACACTTTTGAGGGGAAATACTTCTGCACCTCTGCTTTTACATCCGAGGCAAGATTTGTGCGGCTGTCATACATTGTGAGTAAGACGCCTCTGATCGTCAATTCCGGGAACAGATTGCCTTTGATGCGATCCAAAGTGCGAGTGAGTTGCCCAAGCCCTTCCAGTGCCAGGTATTCAGACTGAACCGGAATGATGATGCCGTCACTTGCTGTGAGAAGCCCATTAAGTGTCAGAAGACCCAAAGAGGGCGGGCAATCGACCAGAATGTAGTCGTAACGATCGATGATACTTTCCAGTCGACCACGCAATAAACGCTCGCGAGTTGGAAAATCAATCAATTCAATTTCGGCTCCAGAAAGGTTCGGGGTAGAGGGGATAAGATCAAGTTTAAAGGTATTGTTCCGTAATAAAGTTTCGCTGGCTCGTTTTTCTCCAATTAATACTTCATAGGTACCGCTCTGGATTTTGTTGTGATCGACTCCAAGACAGGAGGTAGCGTTGCCTTGTGGATCGAGATCGACTAAAAGGACCCTTTGCCCAAATTGACCAAGGTAAGCACCCAGGTTAATGGTGGTTGTGGTTTTACCCACACCGCCTTTTTGATTGACGACCGTGTAAATCTTTCCCATACTAATTTTCAGCTACCCTGTATTTTCGCTTGTTCTATTTCGATCGGATTCGGGACACTTTCCAAATAATGCCTGGTGACAGAATTTGCCGAGAGCTCCACGGCAAAACGGGCTGCATTCCAGGGATTTTTGGTTATGAAAAGCTGGTGAAAAAAGCAAGCAGCAAAAATATCTCCAGCGCCGGTGTCGTCCACCGATTCCTTCACAGGTGCCGAAAAGATGTGCACCTCATCCTTCCAGTATACCCTCGCTCCATCTTTGTTTTGAGTCACAACCAGTAATTTGCAGAGACTGGCATATTCGTTGATCAGTGCTTCATCGCTTTGCAGGTCTTCGAATGAAAGCACCACCGCGTTAGTTTTTGGCAGAAATTTTTCTTTGTGTGGGAAGTCTTGAAAAGTTACTCTTCCATCCTTGTTGATGTGCCTCAGCATGCCTTGGGGCGTACAGCAGAGCAGGCTGTCAGGAAATGCATCAAAAAGGTCAGGGTCAATCTCACCAGCCACCGGACCAAGATGGATGATGGAGGCAGACTGCCAGAGAGCTGGAATGTCTTTCGCGCTCAAGACTGACCCACGCTCGTAACAATATTGTTGTCTTCCGGTGGGCGTTGTGATGTTTCTGAACAGGGTGGTTTGCCCTGGTTTGGCGTTATCAACTTGTATTGAAGAAAGGGCTGAAAGGTCTGCGTCTTCCCCGTAACTGCTCACCAATCCTACTTCGTGACCAAGCCTGTGAGCGGTAAGACCGGAATAACTGGCTGTGCCGCCGAGTTTACCAGAACCATCGTTTTGAATATCTGAGGTAACATGCCCTATCAAAAGGTAATCGATTGGTTTCATGGTAGTTGGTCTGTTCATCCGTGTTTTTTCAACTTTCAGAATAAAAAATTATAGCATGGAACCTCAACTTTTTTCGTTTCCGGCACTTGCGTTTGAGCCCGACAAGTGCCTATCTGAGGACGGTAAATCGCAGAAATTCTTGGGTAATTTGGGTAATGTAATTAAGCAATCATATTTTTGCGATGGGGATCCACTCCATGAATCGATTTGGTGATCAAGAAAGTTGCATTATACGAAGCAGCAAGATTGATGGAACGGAGTAAAATTAATTAGTATGCTTGAAGACAAACACACTTACAGAAAAGCCCTCGATGACTTTCATCGCCTGCGCAGCAAAGCGGCTATGGATCGCTTCTGGGCAGGCATCCGCGGCGAATCTTTGGATTTACTGCCATATGATGAAGTCTCTTCAAAACTGCGAGCGGTGAGCCAGACAAACATCGGCTTACAGCAGGTCCCTCTGAAAAACATTATAGGCAGCGTTAACCGCACTTCAGATTTTGACCGAAAATTCAGACCGCTGCATGACGATGACAGTTCACGCTGGGCAAATGTTAAAACAGCAATGATCAGCCCTCATGCAGTCGGTGTTCCTCCAGTTTCGCTTTATAAAATCGGCGATGCTTATTTTGTTATGGATGGCAACCACCGCATATCCATTGCCCAGGAAATGGGGCTGGACAGTATTGAGGCTTACGTAACCGAGGTAAAAACGAAAGTTTCTTTGTCAAGTTCATTCACGCTCGAAGAGCTGGTTGAAAAAGCTGCACTGGCTGATTTTCTGGAAGACACCCATCTTGACAGAATATTGCCAGGGATCGACCTCAGTCTGAAAAGCATTGAAAATTATCCACTTCTGAAGGAACACCTGGATACCCATAAGTATTACATGAGTATTGAACAGAACCACGAGGTGTCCTTTGACGATGCGGTTCTCGATTGGTATGACCACATCTACTCACCGGTTGCCAGGATCATCGAAGATTCCGGGCTTCAATATGAATTCCCTGCCTACACAGTTACCGACTTGTATCTAGATCGGAAGAGCACACGTCTGAACT